>JAKLJM010000139.1:0-6279 GCA_023151145.1 Bacteriovoracaceae bacterium
ACAAATAAGTTTATTATCATTTGTCAGGGCACATGTGTGATAAGCACCTAGAGCGAGTTTCGCAACGTTAGTGATATTAATTTTTTGTGGATAATGAGTAATTCCGGCAGATGAAATACCATTTCCTAATTGGCCGTAATCATTTTTTCCCCAACAGTACACATCATTCAATGAAGTAATCCCGCAGGCATGGTCTAATCCCGCATAGATATTACTAAAACGAGGCACATAAGCTCCAGCAGCAGCTATTTTAAACTTACTTCCACTGACTGCTTGATTGACGTGGGTTCTGGCTTGAATCATGGCAATACCACCCCCAAGAGAATTACCAGCACCTTCACCCATTTGCATACAACGCTTTTTTACGTTGAAACAATCTGCTTGAAATTTATTACTTACATTTAATCCTTTTGCCGAAACATCAAATCCTTGGCCATCGGCCGTTTGATAAATGTTGTCTGCAACTTTTAGGGCAAGAATTCCACCAATTCCCGTTGCCTCTGAAAATGCCGGTGGTTTAATAACTGAGCCTACTGTCGCTGGAAAACTAATATTTCGATACTGCATGATTTTTACAACTTGAATAGAACATCCAGCTGAAAGATTTGAGCCTGAAGGAATGTCTAAAAATACTTTTGTTCCATCTTCCAATTGATAATCATTGATCGCTCTGGTTAGGACCAGTGTGGTTGTTGAAGCATCTGGTTCTGATTTTTGTTTTACAGTGGCAATACCAAACATTCCTTTGGTAAATCGATTGACAGAACTCAGTCCACAGGAGTTAGCAGAATTTTCAAAATTTACGTACCAAAGGATTTCATCATATAAATTGATTTGTTTTCCGATTCCTTGCAGATTGATAATGCTTGGATTCGTGGAATCAATCGATTTAATTTTTCCATAAATATTATCCGGCATAACGTGATATGAAGTAAAATTAAATGATAATAAATCACCGTCGCGGCCAAATCCAAAAAATGAACCAACGGGATTGAATTCATTAACAGTTTCTGGATTATGTTCAATATAAATAACTGAAGCCATTGATTCTGAAGTTAAATTGGATTTAATAGAAGTACCGTTTAAGCCTAAATAAGGCGAGCGATCACGAAAGAAAAAATTCAATTCATCCCCCGTACAATCACTTGATCGATAGGCCAGTAATTGAAAGTCGACAATATCATCGATCCCAGTCCCAACTGGTAAACGTGCACCATTACTAGGTAAACCACCAGATGTAAAACAACCACTCATTAAACTTGGCAGTGCTCTATTTCCAGCTGCTCCTTGATAAAAACCGGGAATCATAAAACGATAGGACATCGTCAGTCCTGATGGATCTGTACAGCCTGTTCCACCTGCATTAAGGGTCAAACAAGAGCGCACTTCAAGACGTTTAAATTGATTGGGATCACTAGCAATATCATTTTCCAGATAAGCTGCTGGTGGAAAAGTAATCATTTCATTGGCTGCAGCAAATCCTTTACATCCAGCTCTCGCCATATTGAATTTAATATCGACAGCATCAGTATTGATATCAACCACACCCGAATACGAACAACGAGTTTCACCACTCATCGGAGTTGATCCATTCCAAGCGATGGCCGCAAATTCCCATTTTGATTTTTTTAATTCTAAGACAAAATCAGTAGAACCGTTTGGTAGAGCTAGAGTTAAATTTTCTTTGTCATCTAGAGAATGCCCAACGATTAACACTCCTCCATTTAAACTGACAGAACCACTTGCCAATAAATAACCTAAATTTAATTTAACGTTTGATGTACTTACTTTTTTCTCACCACAAGAAACTAAAAGAGATAAAAAAAGGAAAAGAATAAATTGAGATGAAAATAATTCTCGAAAATTAAAATTCTTTTTCATACATCTAACCTGGGTAATGATCATTTAGTTCTAGTTAATTTTAAGAGAGCTTGCTCACTCTTACGTATCGACTTTTTAACCCTATAAAATTAGTGGATCATTAGATTAATTAAGAATTAGTTACTCTTAAAAAATGCCATTTTCTTGAGGCATCAGTTAGCTGCTCTTCTACAAGAATTTAGACACTTATCCTGACTTCACTATTTCTCTAAATACCTGAGTAGATATGACCGATAATACAAGTATGAAATGTTCGAACCGTCCATTGTGGACAATCATTTTGTCGACCTCCCTTGCTTTCTCAAGCCTTTTTTCAGGTCTTGAGATAAAGGCTAACTCCATCGTTGATGTTAATAGTGGCTCTTCTGATAATCCTGTTTTTGATATAGTTCAAGCGGATCCAGCCTTAAAAGGATTTTATGATGATTGTGCTAAAAACCATTCAGTCGACAAAGAGAAAATTCCTAATTGTTTATGGGATAGTGTAAAAAATAATCCAACCTTAAAAAAGAAAGTCATCCAGGCCATGGAGTCAGTTAAAAAATCTCCAGAAAAAAATGATGCCAAAGAAATCATGGCCAAGAAAAACCAAATTAAAATTGATGAGAGTAATGACCCCTATATTAAAAAATTAAATGACTATATCGCCTCTCAATTAGAAAATGTTTTTACCGCTCAATCGGGAAAAACTCACGATGAAAAAGGCAAACTCATCGATGATAAAAAAAGAAAAACTTATCTGGCCACTGATCATGCGAAATTTTCTGAACTCTATAATACTCAACTCGCTAACAGTGTCACTCAAGCACTATCAAGCTACTGTTCGGAAGCAAAAGAAGAAGATGATTTTACCATAACCAAATCTGCAAATGATGCCAAAGACCCCAACAAGAAAAATACCATCAGTCTTTTTATTATAAAAAAAGATGCTGATCAAAGGGCCAGTGATTTAAAAAGCAATATGACCTCTTTGAATACAGCGGATTTCTCAAATAAAGATTGCTCAGATGCCACTAACGCAAAAAGCCCAGGTTGTCAGTACAATCGCTGCATTATGACGATTCATGAAGTTTGTTACAATACAAGTATCAGTTCTCCAAAAGATCGAGAAAATGATCTGAAAGAAAGTCAGTCACGTGCCTGTATCGTCATGGATTTTATTAAAAATGCTCGTGCAGGTATTATGGCCCTTGATAAACAAAAAGATTTTTATGATGACCTTTCTAAAAAACAAGCTCCAGCTATTGATTTAACCAGTGGTGGTTTAAAGGAATTTAAAAGCGAAGGCGATCAAAAGCGTGGTTCTCAAGATATCACGACAATCACGTCAGGTGATTTACAAAAAATCGCCGACGAATCAAAAGGTGAAGTCGATAGCTTAAAATGTATTGATGAAAATGGAAATCGTAACGAAGCAATTTGTAAAAAATTAGTCATTGAAGATAAGGAAAAAGCAGAAAAAGCCTTATTAGAATTTGGTATGCGCCGAATTGCTCAAGTGGATGAAATAGAAAACATAAAAACAACAGAAGAATTAAAAACATTTCTTATTAGTGAAGGTGATAGCGCAGAAAAAGCGGATGAAATCATCAAAACTCAGCTAAGTGAAAATAATGGAAAAATAGAAGACGTCGTTCAAAAGATTAAAGATAAATACAAAGCAGAAAACGATGCCATTATAAAAAGCTTAACAGACAAGGTTGAAACTCATAACGTTGATTTGGCCAAAGAGCCAGATAAGGCCAATCAAAAGTTACAAAATATTCAAAAAGAACTTCAATCTAAAGGTTCTCGCTACGCCAATATGCTCCAATACGGAAACATCGTCTCTGCCTATTTAACGGTAACAGATGCCAGTAGCAAAGTTCAAAAAACCAATACGGCACAAATTTTTAGAGAACTCGCGTCTGCACAAGGACAAAAAGGGACAACAAATCCAGCTGATCCAAGTAATGCGAATGCTCCTATTATTAACGCAGAAACTGTAAAAAAGAATGTTGAGAGTGCTGGACTTAAAAATGAAGATGATAATACTGGTCAAGTTCAATTAACAGTTGAAGATATTAATAAAATCTTAGGCAAATAATTATTTTACTGAGACAAAAGATTGTGAGCTTTCTTTGGTCTGATTTGAATTATTCGAACATTTTGCATAACGAATCACTTCTTCATCATTTCCCAAAATCTGCCCATTACTCCAATCAAACTGAGTTCGAACTGTAATAATGTCTGCGGAATGTATGACATACTTTGATTCACTACCTGTTGCACCTGTGGCTATAAAATAATTAAGCTTATAGCGATCTAAATTTTTTCGCTCAAAAATAATCTGTGCCTTTACTCCATCAATATCGACAGTGTTTGAAATACTTTCCCCGCGATAGATTTTTTCACAGACATTTTTTAGAAAACCTACCCGATCCGTCTGCACAGCGGTCATAAATTCACCAGAACTTACCGCCGATTTTGGAATATAACTCATCACTTCGCCCCCAAACTCAGCGCTTAGGGAAGCTTCAATAGTTCGGGAAGACTCAACTGCGTCACAAGATTTTTGATAGAGTCGAAAGCTAAAACTTTTTTGAGCGTAATCCGTTCTAAACTTTGCGGCCTTAGATTTATAGGCATAACAAATTCTACTTGCTATATTTAACTCTTCACTGGTCAGAGGTTGCACCGCCAACATTTCTGAATTTACATCAAAATTTACAGAACTTGGCTTACGGTTATTTCCACATCCTGTAAAAGATGTTAAAACCGTAGTTGAGATTAATGTGAAATAGAATAGCTTTTTTAATTCCTTCATCTTGGAATTTATCGGAAAACAAAAGAATTTTTAAAGTGAAAAGTAAAAACATTCACTTCACCTATTAACTGACAGCGATGCTCGGTCTACAAGCTAACTGATATGAGTAAAACATGAATGATCAAAATTCTTTTAAAGGCAAATTAGGGAACTACTCTTTTATCGAGACTTTAGATGGATCTGTAACTCTTCACTCAGATTTTTTTGACGAGAACTTTCATAATTTAAAGGGAGCTTACGAAGAAACATTCTTTACCTATATTAACGGATCAAAACTCTCCAGAATGTTTGAAGACCAAAATCTTGCCTCTTTCAGTTTATTAGAAGTAGGCTTCGGTATGGGGTTAGGGCTTTATGCCGTAGATAAATATTTAAATGATAAATATTTAAATGATAAATATTTAAATGATAAATTTTTAAATGATCGACCCCTAAGCCAAAAAATTCATTTTCATTTTGTGAGCTTTGAAATCGATGGCGAACTCATTAGTTGGCAAATCGAAAATGATCAACAAATGAAAAATCACTATTCCCCTACATCTCTACCAAAACTTTCTGAATGGCATAAAGAAGAATTAAAAATTCAAAATGAAAGTTTTGTCTTCTATAAAGTAGAAAAAGAAATCTCGCCTCATCTGGTCTTTTCTGGAATTCTTCTTATTGGTGATGGGCGAAAAGTTCTCCAACCCTGGTTTAGACAAAATAGTAGTTGGCCAAAATTTCATGCCATCTTTCAAGATGCCTTTTCACCTAAAAAAAATCCAGACCTATGGACAGTAGAATGGTTTAAAGAGCTCTATCAACTCTCAGCAAAGGAAGTCATTCTCTCTACCTACTCTTCAGCAACCGCCATTAGAAGAAGCATGTTTGAAGCAAAATGGAATGTTCTCAACCAAAAAGCCTTTGCCCATAAAAAGGCGATGACTGTTGCCACTATCGATGAATTGACTTTGGGGCCGATGAGTGAGGACTTAAAACTAAAAATAGAAAACACTCCTATTCCTGCCTATCGTGATCAAGATCAAAGTGAATTTGTTAAAGCTCGTGATAAAAAAATGCAGTCCAATTGAGTTGTACGATGTTTTTTTATCAGACTTGGCCAGTCTGATATTTTGTAAAAACCCTTAGAATTTAAAGAATTCAAAAGTTTAGACGATAATACTATTGAAACTTAATGATCAAATGTTTTTTGATGAGTTCATGTGTATGACCATAATTAGGATGTTAGTATGGCACAAGTCGTTTTAATCGAAGATGAGAAAAATCTTAATGATTTACTTTCTATTAACTTGAATACTTATTTGGGAGTTGATCTCATTCAGCAAGATTCAGGTCTAGATTGTATTGGACTATTAACCATCCTTCCAAATATTGATTTGATCATTACAAAAAACCAAGTTGGATCAGAGAAAACAGCAGAAACATTACAAAAATATATTGAAGATAATAAACTCGAAGCCACACTTATTGTCTTAGGTGATTTTAAAAAACCAGGTCCGAATACTGTCTGTGTTGAAAATCCACGCGATTGGGAAAAAGTGGTTCATTACGCGGCTAAAGTCCTTGGTTTAAATGAAGCTGAAATTCTAAAA
>JAKLJM010000139.1:6327-7885 GCA_023151145.1 Bacteriovoracaceae bacterium
TTAAATCTAGAAGTGAGTTGTTGTGATGTTTTCATCCGAATCAGAAAATCACCAACGGAGTTTCAATTCATCAAACGGATTCACTCAGGAGATACTTGCACGAAAGATAGCATCATCCGCTATCAGCAACAAGGACTAGAAAATTTTTATATCCCAAAAGAGGATCAAAAAAGATTCTCTATTTATCTTTCAAATAAACTTGTAGAACGAATGGATGCTCCAACCGCCGATATGGCGGATAAAATTCTATTGATGGGCGAATCCTATGATGTGGCCTTAAAAGAAATTCAAAAGTTAGGCTTTACGAGTGAAACCATTCAATTAACAGATTCAATCGTTAGTAATATGATTAAGAATTTCACTCAAGGCGATGAAATGGCCGCACTACTTCATCGAGTGATCAACTCACGCACAGGAATGCTTTTTCAGCGTGCCCATATGACTTCAGTGGTGGCAAGTGAATGCTTAAAAAATTTAAAAATCACTTCTCCTGATGCCTACGAAAAAATTGCTTTCGCTTCATTTTTTCATGACATTTTATTTATCGACAAAGAACCACTTTCAAAAATAAATACTCAAGAAGAGCTCGATCAATTTTCTGAATCTGAAGAAGACAAAAAATTAGTTTTCTCCCATGCTTATGAAACTGCAGAAATCGTAAACAAACATCCCGAAATCCAAGATGGAGTAGATGAAATTATTCGTCACCACCACGGATCTGCTACCGGATATGGCTTTAATCATCAAATCGATTCCTTACCAGAGCTGTCCCAAATCTTTATTATTGCCCATCAATTTGTCTTAGAGCTTTTTTTATTCAAAGAGCGCGGTGGCAAACCAACACCTATTGTCGATGAGCTTTATAAAAGATATCCTGGGGCCCAAACGACTTTAATCATTAAGGCCATTGAGCGCACACTTAAAAAGAAAAATGCTTAATTGCCGATAAAAAATATTTTTTAAGGGCACTCTTATGAGCAACAATTCCCTCACTAAACTTTTAGGAATTCAATATCCCATTATTCAAGGGGGTATGGTTTGGGTCTCAGGGGCCAATCTGGCCAGTGCTGTTTCAGAAGCCGGTGGCTTAGGTCTTATTGGTGCAGGTTCAATGAAGCCAGAACTTTTAAAAGAACAGATTTCAAAAGCCTTAAAAAAGACCAATAAACCCTTAGGGATAAATGTTCCTCTTTTATATGATAAGGCGGAAGAACAAATTCAAACGGCCCTGGATTTAGGGATTAAAATTTTTTTCACCAGTGCTGGAAGTCCAAAGAAATGGACTGACTATTTACATTCTAATGGGGCAAAAGTTATTCATGTCACGAGTTCGCCGGAACTCGCACTGAAATGTGCCGAAGCTGGTGTTGATGGCGTCGTTGTAGAAGGCTTTGAGGCCGGAGGACATAATGGGCGTGATGAAATCACCTCGATGGTTTTAATTCCACAAGTTAAAAAGTTATTTGAACAAAAAAATATCTCTCTTCCTATTATCGCTGCAGGTGGTTTTTCAAGTGGTGCGGGACTCCTAGCGGCCCGTGCCCTCGGTGCCGATGGT
>JAKLJM010000140.1 GCA_023151145.1 Bacteriovoracaceae bacterium
AAGCCGTGTTCGATGATTGTCTATGGGATGATGTCAAAACATATGGCAAATGATTTATTAAAATGGAATAATGCTCATCTGCTTTTAGAGGATTTAGGGAAAAAAGAGATGGCGAAACATCCTCTGGCGGATGTTGCCGCTGATATTGTTCCTCCAACGAGTTTTGCTTATATGTCGACTCATTTTCTTGGTAGCAAATAATTAAGGGTATTGGATATATGCTTAAAGTAAAAAATATAAATTCACTGCAAGTTGTCGATAAGCATGACGGTGAAGAGTTTTACCTGAAAGTAAGTCCCGGTGAAATTTTTATTTCTTGGCATATCTCTAACGAACAATCATGTGCTACTTTTATTAAGAAACGTGACTTGAATCCCGAAAATTTGAAACGTGTATTTTCAGATGCTCAAAAGAAAATGAAAATAGATCCAAATTCGACGGAGGTAAAATTCATTGGTGATAAAAAATCCATTGAATTAGCGAGTGCCTTTTTTAAATCACAACGGTTTATAAACTGTAAATTGGTTGAAAAAGATGGTGTTTCCGAAGTTTTTTATATTGCTCAACAAAATAAAGTTCGAGTGAGTAAATTTGTCGAAGAGTCTCAACAAAATACGTCAGCGAGTGTGGTTCGTTCTCCTTCTGTAGGTCGTACCACTGCGGAAATAGTTAATAGAAAGTATAAAGTCCTTATTGTTGATGATTCAAAAACAATTCGAAATATCTTAACCAAGATTTTTTCAAATGATCCTGATCTCGAGGTTTGTGCGACAGCAGAAAAACCAAGTGATGTTGAAGCGCTTATTCAGAAATTTAAACCAGATGTGATTACATTAGATATCCACATGCCTGAAATGGATGGGGTGACTTTATTAAAAAAAATCGCACCTCTTTATCATATCCCAACTGTCATGATTACTTCGATCAGTATTGCCGAGGGACCACTGGTATTAGAAGCCTTGGAAAATGGAGCGGTTGATTATATCCAAAAACCAGAAGTTTCTTATCTAGATCGTTTAACGCCAATGATTGTTGAAAAAGTTAAAACAGCTGCTAAAGCAAAAGTTCAAAAAAAGAGTAGTGATAGAAAGTCCCAAACAGCGGTTCGCTTACATAATGAATTTAATTTAGATTCATTAATTTTGATGGGTTCTTCAACTGGTGGAACTGAAGCTTTGAGAGATATTCTGACACGTTTACCAAAAGATGTACCACCTATACTTATCGTTCAGCATATTCCAGCGGTTTTTTCATTGGCCTTTGCTAAGAGAATGAACGAACTTTGTCCGTTTGAAGTTAAAGAAGCAGAAGATGGTGATGAGGTGAAAAGGAATCGAGTTTTGATTGCTCCCGGTGGAATGCAAATGAAGCTTGAACATAAAGGTGGTCGAAGCGTTGTGCGTCTTACAGATGATGAACCAGTCAATCGTTTTAAACCTTCAGTAGATTATTTGTTTATGTCGGCTGTAAATCAACTTTACACTCATACCATTGCAGTTATTCTAACTGGGATGGGCAAAGACGGGGCCAAGGGCATGTATGAGCTTCGCCAAAAGGGTGTGAGAACAATTGCGCAAAATGAAGAGACGTGTGTTGTCTTTGGAATGCCAAAAGAAGCAATCAATCTAGGTGGAGCTGAGCATATTGAAGGGCTTCATGACATTGCCGAACGTATGGTTGCATTGTCTCATGATGGTAGAGAAAAAAATCTAAGAAAAAGCAGTTAAATAAAAATGGTAGTGCCGGGCAGGATCGAACTGCCGACCACTACGATGTCAACGTAGTGCTCTCCCACTGAGCTACGGCACTATGGCGAAAAGATAAACCATATATTACCTAAGCTTTAAAAACTTCGTCAAATTTCTTTTTCACTTTGTATTATCTTCAGTAAACTCTTGCCCATGAATGTTAAAAAAAGATTCCAAAGGCCTTTTTGGTCACTAGTGTCATATCAAGTTAAAGAGTACCCACTTCCTTATATCTTAGGCTTTATTTGCTTAATTGGGACTCATTTTGTTCAAAGTGAATTGCCCTTTTTAGCTCGTACATTGGTACAAAATTCAGGGCTCACATCAAGAGAGATGTGGATATTTTTTTTGATGGCCATTGGAATCATTTTCTTTAGAACAACGTCTCGAGTGTTGTTTTTTACTCCGGCTCGTCTCTTGCAACGTGAATTACGAAAAGAACTATTAACTGAAATGAGTATGTCTAGTCCTTTTCGTTACCGCCATCTATCTCAAGGTGAACTCTTTCAATTTCTCACCGGGGACATTGAACAGATTAGGGCCTTAATTGGTTTTGTTGGACTTCAGCTTGGAAATATTGTCATTGCCTTTTTTATCCTTATTCCAAGATTAATCGATTTTCATCCGCAGTTAATTTATACCTTAATTCCGATGGGGCTATGTTTTTGTGTATTTACTTTTGTTGTTTCAAAAAATCGTGATGATTTTCGTTTTATGCAACAAGCACAAGGCGATTTACAAAATAATATTATAGAAGCCTATCAAGGGAAAAAAACGATTAAGAATTTTCATGCAGAAGAAAAATTTGTCGATTTATTTAAGGCAAGTTCTTCGTATGAATTAACATTTTTCGCCAGAACCAGCAAAGGGATTTCTTTTAGTTTACCATTGGTGGCTTTAGGTGTGGGGTTATCTCTTGTTTGGGGTGCCATTATTATTTACCAAAACAAAATGAAGCCAGAGGATTTCGTCCTTTTTTCAGGTTTTATTTTCTTATTTATGGAACCCATTAACTATTTGTCTTGGATTGGAATGGTTGTGTCGCGTTCATTTGCTTCATGGAAAAGATTGACCGATTTTTATCAACTTTTACAGCGTCCTGTTGAAATTGAAGAACAATTAAAGCAAACTCATCACGATGGCAAAATGTCTGTTCCTTTTTGGCAACATCAATTGAAGTTGCATTTTTCACCTGGTTCGTGGACCGTCTTTGTGGGCGCAACCGGAGTTGGGAAATCTGAACTGTTAGAAAGAATTGCTCAAATTCTTATACTTCAGAAAAAGAATATCTCCTTTACCTTTCAAGATCCCTACATTTTTAATGACTCAATTAAAAGCAATATCTTTCTTGGAAAAGATCCAAGTGAAACGGATATCATCAGAGCTAAAAAGTATTTAAAAGTTTTTGGTTTAGATTACGTTGAATCTGACTTAGATAAACTTTTAACTTTGGAAGTGGGTGAGAATGGCAAACGTTTATCCGGTGGGCAAGCCAAAAGGCTACAGTTAGTTAGATCCTTAGTTTCTGAGGCAGAATACGTCATATGGGACGATCCATTTTCATCCATTGATTTGATTTTAGAAAAAGAGATTTTAACTTTGCTTAAAAATGATGAGTACTTAAAATCAAAAACGTTCATCCTTTCAAGTCATCGGCTTTCAACTGTGAAATATGCTGATCAATTGATCTATTTAAATAAAGAAGTGGGGATTGTTGAATCAGGCAATATCTCAGCGCTCTTACAACCAGGTACATCCGTTTATGAATACTTTAAACTTCAAATGGTATAAGCTTTTTTTTCAAAAAGCAGTTAGAGGCTATGGTCTTTTGATTTTGCTCTTTTTATCAGGAGCTGCCTATTTAGGGCACCGGACACCTCATTTAATAAAAGATTTATCCGAAAGTTTTTTAGGCGAAGAATCGATTTTTTATTCCGCTGTTACATGGCTTTTAGTTAATTTTGTTTTGGTTTACATCAATCGAGTCTTTTTTCAATTAACGGTTAATAAATATATCAGAATTATTATTCATGAGGCACGTTCATCAGTTTTTGCTCAATGGTTAAAAGCCAGTGAAAAAGATGCAGATAAATATCCACAGGGTGAAATTATTTCTCGTGTTATTAACGATACTGAAGCTATTCGTGAATTGATTACATCGGGTGCATTTGGACTTTTTATCGATTTGTTTTTTGTGACTTCCTGTCTAATTGGTTTTATTTCGCTTCATCCATTTTTAGGATGGGGGTTATCTTTGTTTGAAATCATTTCAATTGTTCTTCTCATTTGGGGAAGTTCATTGATGAGAGAGTTTTTTGTTAAGCTTCGTACGACTCAAGCTATGGTGAATCGTACAACTTCTAATGTGGTTGGAGGAGTAAAGCAGCTTTATTACACTGATCACCAATCATTTGCGTTAAAGAAAACATCTTGTGCCTTTGATCTTTTTTTGAAAGCTCAGAATCAAGTAAATGCTGCTGATGCTCTTTATTATGCTATCGCAGAATCGCTTTATCCGTTAATTTTAATTTTCATGGCGTTCATTTTACCTTTTAATGGATTTATTTTAGCTGCCTTATTAATGGCCCTCATCGATTTAATTCAAAGGTCCATCAATCCCATCAAAGAAATTTCCGGTAAAATTGCGAATATCCAGCGTGCTCAAACAGGTCTTGAGCGTATAGAGCAATTTCTTAACGATTTATCGCATGATCAAGTTATTCGAGATATGGGGGAAGTTGGTTTTCAAGAATTTATCGTTAAGATTAAACATTTTGAATATCCTAGAAAAGATGAAAATCAAACGATAGGTCTTAGTGGAGCAACAAGTTCGGAGGGGGGTTTTCACATTCACGATGTGGAGTTCACTGGAAAAAAAGGACAACTTGTCGGAATCGTCGGGTTGTCTGGATCTGGAAAGTCTACGGTTATGAACATTTTATGTGGAAGCCTTAGTTTACTTGAAGGGGAATTAAAAATTGTAGCTCCTGATAAGGTGATATCAGTTGTTAATTCACAATCACAGGATTGGAATAGTTATCGCAATCAAGTTAGCTTAGTTTCTCAAGACTCACATATTTTTTCGGAGTCACTTTTTTTTAATTTAAGTTTAGGGTTTGGATCCCTCGAGCAGTTTCAATCTGCTTGGGAGTTTTATATTAATGAAATACCGTATTTAAAAAAATGGGGTCTTTCAGCTGATTCAAAAATTGAACCGCATCAATTATCTCTAGGTCAACGTCAACTTTTAGCTGGTCTAAGGGCATGTTACTTAAGAAAGAATATCGTTTTATTCGATGAAATATCTTCGGCGATGGATTCAGAATTAGAATTGGCCCTTCGTTCGTTGATTTTACTTTTACAGTCCCAGTCACTCACGTTAATTGTTGCTCATCGCTTGGAAACTTTAATTCAAAGTCACCATCTTCTCATTATGGACAAAGGCCGACTGATCGACTCCGGAAATCATTCTGAGCTTATAACCCGTAATCAAATTTACCAGCAATTTGTAAAAGAACTGTCGCTTTCTTAGTGACAGTTCGTTATTATTTTACAGCATTAATTATTACTTCCAAGGAGCGGTTGTGAAAAAGACTTTTGTTTTTTCTTTTGCATTCATGCTAGTGATTCTAGCTTGTACGAAACCTGTAATTTCAAAATTAAACAAACCAAATTTTAATTACAAATCTCAAACCTCTCAAGATGTCGCAGCATCAGTGGCAGGAGAAAATATTTCTGAAGCAGAACTTATTTCAGGAATTGAAACAGAGTTATTTGAAGCTGAAATGAAAGTTTTTGATTTAAAGTATTCACGTCTTCAAGCCATTTTATTAGAGAGATTTATGAATAAAGATCCTAATAAAAAAGATTTGAGTAATGATGAGTATTTAGCAAAATTTATTGCTAAAAATGTGAAAGTTTCAGAATCAGAAATTGAAAAATTTATTAAAGAAAGACAAATTCCTAAAGAGCAAATAAATGCTGATATTAAGGAACGAATTAAGCAATTTATTGAAATGGAAAAGAAGAAAGTGGCAGTTGATAGTTGGTTAACTAAACAAACTGAAAAAAATCCAGTTGAAATATATTTTGCTAAACCAAAACGTCCTACTTTTAATGTAACTGTTGGCGATGCTCCTTTTAAAGGAGCTGAAGATGCTAAAGTGACTATTGTAGAATTCTCTGATTTCCAATGTCCATTTTGTTCAAAAGGGGCAAACTTAGTTACAGAATTAGAAAAAAAATATGGAAAAAAAATAAAAATCGTATTTAAGAATTTCCCTTTACCGTTCCATGCTCAAGCTAAAATTGCAGCAGAAGCAGCACTTTGTGCCAAAGATCAAGAGGCAAAAGCATTTTGGAAATTACATGATGTAATGTTTTTAGATCAAAGCAAACTTGATCGTGACAATCTTGTTAAGTCCGCTAAAAAGATCGGTCTTGTGGAAAAAGCATTTGCTGAATGTTTGGATGGT
>JAKLJM010000141.1 GCA_023151145.1 Bacteriovoracaceae bacterium
ACATATGTGGCCAAAGGAATCTTTGGAATAAAGACCTCCACCGGGGATCATACAGGTGAAGTGGAAATTCAAGATGATCTCTCTCAAATTGAATTTACTAAAACGAAAGAAGAGCTTAATCAGCAATTTCAAAATCAGTTCGTCGGAGATTACTTACAGAAACCACATAAGGTGTCAGCTGCTAAAGTAAATGGGCATAGGCTATATGATCTTCATCGAAAAGGTATTGAAGTTGAGATTCAGCCGGTTGCTAGAAAAATATTTTCCCTTGAAGTGTTAGAGCTAAATTTTCCTGAGATTTTATTTAGAGTAGAAGTATCAAGTGGGACATATGTTCGAGTTCTATTTGAAGATATGGCCAAAACCTTAGGCCTTCACGGCCATTTAAAAACTTTGACGCGAGAAAAAATAGGTAGCTTTGAATTAAGTAAAGCGTTAACTCGAGAGAGCTGGCCTTCTAAAGGTGAGGGACTGGCCGATGAGTATAAGGTCGGACTTGATCAAGTATTAGACTATCCAGTAATTGCTTTAGATGAAAAAACGGCAAAAATGATTCAGTCTGGCGTTAGACTACGAAACGAACAAGTATTTGTTAATTATCCTCAGTACATGTCGGGCAATAAGCTTAGAGCTGAATTTGTGCAGAAGAAATTTTGGTCAAAAACTCTTGATGGAGAGTTGATTGGTCTATTTGAATGTGAGAGCGATGTAGTAAAAATAGTTTTTAACTTTCGAAATTAGCCAGAATTAGTCAGTTATTTGAGACCATTTTTGTAGAAAACCTGTGTAAAGTTATGTTATTATGAATTACACAACATAATTGAAGGAGTATCTTTCGTGAATACGACTTTTTTGGCCATGGGCTTGGCCTTGATCCTCGCTGTAGGGCTAATCGTTAATATTGGGATTTTGAGCTTACTCTCAGGTGCGCTTCATTTTTTATTTGGACGTCCAAGAGTTGAGATTTTAAAATCAGAATTAGGTTCAACTGGATTTGCGTTTGCATTCAAATGGGATTCATCTCGCGAGCCTGCAAAGTTTAATCGCATTCGTTTGCGTTTATTCAATCCGTTTGGAAATCCTACACAAGTTGAAATTTTACGCGAATTCGATGGCCACACAAGTGACTTCGCACTTGATTTTGATTTTGGAGCACCTTTCAAGGAATTGATTTCAGCAAAAAATTTCAAAGATGCTTTAGTGCAAATTGAGTTATCATCGGTTGAATGTATCACTCATCAAATTGAAATGCGTGGAAGTGAATTCTTAGCAAAAAAAGAAAAAGCTAATTTGACGGCCGGTGAGTTCAATACAAAATATAAAGTTGTAAAAGAAAAACCTAAATTTTCGATTCCAGATAGAACATTTATTGCCCCACCACTTCCAAAGACTGGAAAGGCATTAAAGCTTGCCACAAATCCTGAATTCGCTGGAAGTTTTGCCGGTGGTGCTGGAGATGCTCCGGTAGCTGCAGTGGCAAATTTCGCTGTGACTAAAGTATGGATTGAGCCGGGATGTATCGTTTGTAATGCTTGTGAAGGAATTTATCCTGAAGTATTCGAAGTAACAGATACAACTTGTTTAATTAGACCAGGGGCACCTTTAGATGATGGATTAAAGATCCAAGAATCAGCAGATGCTTGTCCGGTTGAAGTTATTAAATTTATCAAAGCATAAAAAAAGCCACCTTGCGGTGGCTTTTTTTTTACCTTTTTTCTATTGGTAAATTCTGAAGGACGTATCGATAATGTTCGTTCTTACTCGTGAGTGATTGGTTGGCAAATTCAATCAGCTTTTTAAGATCATACTTCAAGAGTGTTTTAATTTCCTCATCGTTTTGATCCATTTGTTCAGCATTTAGAGATCTTGCTAAGAGTTCGATCTGTTGAAGTTTTTCATCACTAATCAGAACCTTTGGGCCGATAGCTTCAGCAACTCTTGCACCGTACACTTTTGCGAGTTTTTCTTTAGAATCAAAGCCCTTTTGTTTTAAGTCAATAATCGTTGCAATCTCCATTTCACCTTGTTGTAACAGCATTTTCTCTATTTCACTTAATTCAATCGGCAAGGTCTCTGGAATATTTTTAATCTCTGCCTGCCTTATCGTTAAGTTCTGATTCACTTTTTCGACGTTTAAGGTCTTTAATTCTTCTTCAGATTGAATGGAGCCCATCATAGATTGGGCAAAGTAGTTAGCTTCACCAGCAAGATAGGTAGTACCATCAACATCAATATTTAAACTTTTCTCATCATTATTCCCTAAACGTTCTAAGATACCTTTTTTAACTTCAAATAATCGTGAGATTGTTTGAATATAGTCTTTATTAGTGACATCATTTGCCTGATTACCTCGGTGTGCATTTTTTACGATGATAGGTAATAAGAATTCATCTCCTTCATCTGGCAACATGAGTGCTCTTCTTATAGATGTGTTCAAATCCTCGGTGTCTATAATGGCCTTTGAATCAATCTGATAAAGTTCTGTGACTAGATCTCCTTTTTGGGTTTTAAACGGCACAGGGTTTTTCAGTGGCGTTTTTAAAACTAAATGTTCTAGTACGTTAAATGTTTCCATCATCACTGGTGAATAGTCTATCAGGGAGATCGTTTGCATTTTAAAAGGCATGTCGGTTGTGCGCTTGAATAAAAATCTAGCGGCCAAAGCACGATCTACCCACGAACCTCTGATCCCAATATCATCACTATACTTAAATCGTTCATTTTGTTCTCTAATGCTATTTAATGGAGTACCGCCTTCACTCACTAGGCGAATGTTTTGAGTAGCACGGTATCGATTTCCAACTTCATCTACGATTGCTTCTTGAAGAAGGGGATCAAAACAGCTGGTAATATTATCACCATCACCTTTTGGGTAATTTTCCATTAAAGCAGAAAAGGGAATATATCCTTTTTGCGTACGGTTATTTAAAGTAAATGATACAGTACAAACATGATCAGGAGTTTTTAAGATGGTTAAGAAAAAATCTCCAACTTTTTTAAATAATTCTTTTTCTTCGTCAATTCCTTTACAAGCCGCTTCGAATTGTTTTCTTTGCTCGTCATTACATTGGAAATTAATATAATCCTTCGATCTAAAATCTGCCACAAAGTGGAACATGTTTTGAATTTGTGAGAATTCATTAAAGCGAGCGGCTGCATAGTAATTCATACTATATTTTTTAAATTCTTCACGGTCATCACGAAGGTTTCGGTAACGGTAATTTGTGATGTAGTTATTTATTCTCCAGTCTGCAATTTCTTTAAAGCTAGAGCCTTCATCAAAACGATTACAAAGAGGAGAGAGTCCAGCGTTTTCATCAGTACAGAATAAATAGTTTTTAGCAGGCGCAAGGTGTTTTTCTACCGTCTTTTTTATCGACTCGTTTACGCTTACTAATTTTGTTCCATTGTCACTTTGAACTTCAATTTTGCGAGCATATCCAAAACGAAGAGCGGCAACGTCATATTTACCAAAAACAGTTAATGAATTTAACTCTTCACCTGAATAGTCCATGACAGATGAATATTCTGGAGAACGTTCAAGTCCTAAGTTTTTAGCTTCTTCTTCAGTATAGTAGTTATCCTTATCAAATGATCCAATAAAGTTGTGACGTAGACCTAGGTTGTGTCCCATCTCGTGGATAAATGTTGAAAGATAAATTTTTGGTGAAATAATATCAGCGGCCCATTTTCTTTCTGCCAACGTTAGATCTTTCCATCTTTTTAAACGTTGTTTACCATTTGAATGTGATAACCATAATTTTTTATTATCTCTGACTTCTTTAAAGATTTTGTTGATAGACTTTGCACCAGGAAGAAATTCCATACTATAAGCACAATGTTGCGAAAAATAATCTGTCTTATCTTGGTCGTACTTAACCATATCTTCAAAATTATCAGATTTTGGTTTCTCAAAAACTAATTCTTTATTGTACTTGGTTTTATTGTAGGCGGTGATTTTTTGCTGAAGAGCACTGCCATTAATCGCACGGTAAGATTCAAGCGTAGGTGAGACTTTTGATTTTGTCGCAGCTAGTGCTTTTCTTACACTGTTAGTCACTTTTGGATCAAGTGTTAATGGTTTATCTGATTTAATGGAGTCGTCTATTAGGGATTCTTCATAAGATAAATCAACCATTGATTCATAGACAGATCTGGCCATTGAACGAATATTTCCTGGATACATGTTAACATGTCCCTGGAGAATTTCCCCTGTTCTTGGATTAGAAACAGTAGGAGCGTAGCCAAGAAGTCCATTAGAAAGTGGATCGTCTATTAAAACAATGGAGCTGTTTTTTAGATCTCCGACTTTAATGTTTGATCCATTTTGCAGCTCAAGTTGAATGCCAGTCTCCGCGTTTTTAAGAACATCGTTGATGTGCTTAATTCCTTGTTCTGTCATTTTTAAATAACTAGCATTTTCAGGTTTATAAAAATTGTCATTTAGATAATAAGTGATCAATTCTTTTTTTGGATTCCAACGATTTAAGAAATACGTTTTTTCTTGTCTCATGACATCGTGGTTATCATTCTCTAGTTTTACTGAGTTTTTAAAAAATCCAAATTTTCCATGATCGGCAATGGCATACTTTACCGGTTCATAGTTTTTAGATTCGAGGTCTTCTAAACGCATAAGAGAGTAGTGATATCTAACTTTAAAGGCGGCATTTGATAATTCAGTAAGTCCTTCCGGGTCAGCGATATAATGATCGATAATACATCTAAAATCATTTGAAGTTTTAAATGTTTTCTCAAGCTCAATATTAATCACACCTTTTTTAATCTCATAGTGAGTTAATTTTTGAGCAATTTTATAGACACAAGGGTTGTCTTCTACAGTGAAAAGATCAAGCGAGTTTAGTTCTTGTACTTGAAGATTTTCTAAGCTTGGTAAAAAATAACTTTGTTCTTGCCAAGTTTTATCACTATCAATGGTTGTCGCTCCAATGCACTGGTCACGCTCATCTTTGGCACATGAAAAATCGATATAATTACCTGGGATTTTTAAAACAGGTGCATTGTTGAGATCATTTGAGCTCATTTTTGTAGAGGTAAGTTTTCCATCTGCAGTTAAAACTTTTGCCTCTGGCTCATAGACTTCTAATCCATCTTTTTGAAAACGGATTTTAACGATTTTTTCAGTTCCTTGATAAAATGGAGCGGCCCCTTCTATCTTTCTTGGTGTTCCATGGGTCATTGGGACATAGACATATTCACTTTCTAGATCATAATGTAGCTCTTTGTGAGTGACAATTTGATCTGGAAATTTGTCAGACGGCAAATATTTAAATGGAACAGAAGCCACTTCTTTTCTGATACGAATATGGGTTGCATCATCAGTTGTTGCTAAGTTTTTAAACTCGATACTGGGTTGGTTAGAGCCTGAAATCTTTTCGTATTTAAATTTACCAAATTCGATATTCTTTTTAAGTATTGGACGATAAACACAAGATTTCCCAGCCTCTTTGATTTCACTTTCATGACAAGAGACAAATCTTGGGTCGTGATTTTTTAAAGCACCGGTTTCAAATAATGAGAGTTTTTCTCCGTCAGTTTTTTCTAACACTAAAAGTGTGTTATCAAATATTTTAATCAGATAAGTGTTTTTATCGTCAATGCTTATTTCTTTTGAAATAATTCCTAAAATATTTTTAAGTTCGACACCTGAGAACTGTTTTTCTTGAAAAGATTCAAGGCGATAAAGTTCATTGTTTTCTAAACTTAATTCTTTGTCGTACTTAATTTCTGTCAGCGTAGAGTTGAGCGAGTAGGTGATTAAACCTGATGTTTGTTTACTCACACCTCTTTCTAGATCGATTTGTCCATAAACCTTTTGATTTTCTTCTCTTAGTTTTGCTTTTACATAAGTGATGTCATGAGAAAGAATGGCCTGGAAAACACAGTCGGGTTTTTCAGTTTTAAAGATACTCTGGCAATCAGAAAATCTTTCATCTTTATTTTGATAGAGTTCTTTTTCTAAGTGAGTGAGTTCAGAGGCTTTCTTTTCCGCATAGAGATAGAGTTTTTCATCAACTATTTTTGTTAGAAGTTTCTTTTGATCTTTAGATTTGTTTTTAAATTCTTCTTCAAAACCTTCAGGTAACAAAAAGAATTCTTTTACTTTTTCAATAGGCCAAAGTCTATTGGTAACCAT
>JAKLJM010000142.1 GCA_023151145.1 Bacteriovoracaceae bacterium
ATACAACTTGCTATAGAGATATTCCCTATACTGAAAATGTTTGTCGTATGGAGACTCGTTATCGCCAAGAATGCCGCCAAATTCCAGGTAGACAAGAGTGCCGTACGGTCTATGAACCTATTTGCCGTTGGGAAACTCGTTACCGTCAAGAATGTTCAAGCACAGGAGGCGGACGCCAGTGTCGTACCATTCCTGGAGACGTTCAATGTCGTACAATGCCTAACGGTGAAAATCGTTGTGTAAAAATTCCACCTCGTGAAGTTTGCGAAGATCGTCCAGGGCAAAGAATTTGTCGTCAAGTTCCTTATCAAGATCGCGTTTGTTATAATGAACCAAGAAATCACTGCGAGTGGATTCCTCCACGTACAGCCTGTGATCAATATCCATATGAAGAGAGAGTATGTCGCGATGAAGTTCGCTACCGTCAAGAGGCTTATGCTTGCGTAAAAACGATCTCTGTTCCATATGAAGTTGTTCTTAAAAACTTTAAGGCCGATGTTTCTGTTACATTTAATGATCAAGCACAAGTAAACTCTCCCATCGCTTTTGTCGCCAACTTAAGAGAGTCGGGTGATGTCACTTTAAGTGCAAAAGATCCAAACGTAACAACAGGTGTGTTCACTCGCAAAAATGTCTCTAGCACTAATGCAGGAAAAGATACTCAAATCACAGCTCACTTTCCAGTGGACCTTGTGAATTTAACTGAAAGTGTGAAAATTGCCAGAGGTAGCATCACAAATGTTGAACTTGGTAAACATCACCTAGCCTTTAATGTGGCCGGATTAATGGATACGAAAAGAGCAAAACTCTACGTTCGTATCAATAAAAAAGATGAAGTGAAATTCGAACGCTCACTTATTCCAAGTGAATATAAGGTGACAAATTCGAATGGTGAATCTCGTATCACTATTAATTTAGAGAAATTAGGTGCACCAAAACTTGGCGGTGTTTTTACAACTAAACACCAAATTAATGTACAGTTAACTTTTGATTACTCTGATTTAGGAACTATGCTTTTCCCAACTCAAGATGCCATAAAGTTAAATGCTCAAAAAGAAGAAAAAGTAGACTAAGCGCTCTACTCCTTGGGGTTCCAGGAACTTTTTAGGTTCCTGGAACCTTTTTTTTTGCTATAATGCTCCCATGAGCAAAAAAGAAAAAATCATCCCCCTATCCCCTCTACCCATTATTGAAACACACTTTCATTTGGATTATTTGAAAGCTCATCCCATTGAAGAAATCGTTAGAAAATCAAAAGAATATAATATTGAAAAAATGATTACGATTTCAGTAGATCCAGATAACTTCGATGCAGTCATTGAATTAACGAAAAAATTTCCAGAAGTTTATGGTACCCAAGGTATTCATCCTCACGACGCCAACTCTTTTGATGAAACTCAATATGAACGTGTGAAAAAAAACACATTGGAAAATTCTAAGATCGTGGCCATTGGTGAAATTGGTTTAGATTACTATTACACAAAATCCCCGAGAGAAAAGCAGCTCGAGTGTTTTGATCGCTACCTAGAATTGGCCAGTGAACTTGATAAACCAGTCGTCATTCACACTCGCGATGCTGACGAAGACACCATCGCTATTTTAAAAAATGCCAGTGCTACCTTAAAACAAAAAGGAGTGCTTCATTCATTCACTTCAAGCTTAGAGCTTGCAGAATACGCGCTCTCAGAAGGTTTCTATTTAGGCATTAATGGGATTTGTACTTTTCCAAACGCTGGTAATGTTCGCGAAGTCATTGCGATGGCCCCTCTGGAAAAGCTTCTACTGGAGACCGATGCTCCTTTTTTAACTCCTGCTCCTTTTCGAGGAGTGGAGAATGCTCCCTACTATCTTTCACTGGTGGCGCAAAAAATTGCTGAAGTTAAGGCACTTTCCTATGAAAATGTCCTAAAAATGGCCTATGAAAACTCCCATCGCTTGTTTAAGTTTTAAATAACGCTAAGCCACTTCCTATTTTTTATGTTAGGATTCTTGCGTTTAACATCAAAAAAGGAAACCCCATGTCAAAGAAATCTTTTAACATGTATCGCCCACATCCATGGCACGGAATCAATATTGGAGAAGGCGCTCCAAAAGTTGTGACGGGATATATTGAAATTCTGCCAAACGACCCAATTAAATATGAAATCTGTAAAGAAACAGGTTTTATCATGGTAGACCGTCCACAAAAATTTTCATCATTACCTCCAGTTCTTTATGGATTAATTCCTCAAACATACTCTGCTGAAAAAACAGCAGCATTTTCTAAAATGGCCACAACTGGTGATGGTGATCCATTAGATCTTTGTGTGCTTTCTGAGCTTCCAATTACTTCTCGTGATGTCATCATGGACGTTAGAGTTGTGGGTGGAATTCGCTTGATCGATTCAGGTGAAGTTGATGATAAAATCATTGCTGTCCTTGATGGTGATCCATATTACAAAAATGTAAACGATATTAAAGATGTAAGCGAAGTTGTTTTAAATCGTATGAGACATTATTTCTTAAGTTATAAGACAATTCCAGGTGAACCTGTGAAGATGCAAATTGAATCTATCTACGGTGCGGAAGAAGCATTTAAAGTTATCAAAGCATCAATGGAAGATTATCAAAATCATTTCGGCAATAATAAATAAAAAAATGAAGGGAGCTTTTAGCTCCCTTTTTTTAATTAAGTTTAACTTTCTCGATTTTTTCACCAGCTGTTTTTACTTCTAAATATAATGTTTCTTTAGTCGCAAAAATTGAAAAATCACAATCTAATTCAGAACAATTTCCAAAACTCGTATTTAAGATTAATCCTTTTTTAGACAAAATATTAGACTCTAAATCCAGCATTTGAATTTTAGTTAATCTTCCGGCATCATGAGTTTCATCTAACAAAAAAGCTGATTTTTCATTGGAAACAATACCTACAGTTTTATTAATTCCTCTTTTCACATTTTCAAGAATCACATCCCCATCACTTGTAGCAGAAACTTTCGATTCTTTTAAAACATTTAAATTCACACAACCTTTTACTATTTCTGTATGTTCTTTCTCTGTGCCCATACAATAAACAACATCTCCATTTTTATAGTAAATGCTTTTTGAAGACATTTTTTCTACTTTATAATAATCCCCGGCCATTGAGGTTAAAGAAACAAATAGTATGGCCATCGTCGTATGTAATTTCATGGTAACTCCAATCTTATAAGTATTAGATGAAGAGCTATACCAGAAACTAAATATATTTAAATGTAAGATGAAATCTTTACACAGATCTTTAATTACAAATTCTTGTGTAAGCCAATAACAATGAGTTTTGCCGAAGATGGATTCGTGGCAAGCGGAACATCGTGCACGTCACATATCCTAAGCAGCGAAGAAATATCGGGATCGTGAGGATGCATTCCCAGTGGATCTCGCATAAAAATGACGGCCTGGCATTTTTTTGTCGCGACCAAAGAAGCAATTTGAGCATCTCCTCCGATTGGCCCTGAAAGCATACGTTTAACTTTTAACCCAGTTTTCTCTAAAAGCTTACCGGTTGTTGAGGTGGCTACAATATTAAAACTTTTAAAAAATTCAATATTATCTTTGACGAAGGCAACCATCTCAGCTTTTTTCCCATCGTGAGCGATGAGGGCAATGGTCTTTTTGATTTTTGGCATATGTCTTTTCCTGAAGTAAACGAAGAGCTAGAGATTAGGAAGCACGATCATTGATAAATTGAAAATCGATGGTTGATGCTACTTTTTCTAAAAACAAATCGTAATTAAATGGTTTCACTAAGATATTTCTTACTCCTAAAAGTATCGCATCTTTTACATTTTCGGAATCTAAATTTCCAGAGATAAGGACTAAGGGGATATTTTTAAATTTTGCTCGAGACTTTAACTCTTTTACTAATTGTATCCCACTCATCTTGGGCATTAAGACATCAACAATAATTAGTCCAAACTCTTGATTTTGAATTTTCAATAAAGCTTCTTTGCCATTTGAAGCATAAACGATTTTGTCTGGGTCGATGTAAGCTTTTTGCAGATATTGAGATAAGAGCTGTTGAATTTGAATTTCATCATCAATAACAAGTATGGGCTTATCTCCAAGCCCCCTGCTAAATATTTCTCTTATCAGATAATTCTTATCAAAGTTATGTTCCATAATAGAGATTATAGATTAAGAATTTCTTTTAAACCAAAAAGCCATGCCTAATTTGTTGAGCCCCACTTATAAAACCCTAAAATACCTTAAAAATTCACTGCTTTTAAAGACAGTCTGTAGATTCTTGATTTTGGGAAAATGCCTCAAAAGGTAGGCATTAATTTAATCTTCAAGCACTTAAGAAATCTGAATATTTTATAAAATTTTGCTGCAAAAACTTTTTAAGTCCTTGTAATCAATTCCACCTCCAACGAATAAGCTATTTTCCTCAAAAAAAAGAAAAAAGCTCTTTTAAGATAAGTTCATGAAAATAAAAAAATACGAAAACACCACAAAAAGTTTGGCACTGTTAACCTCTTTACTTCTATTATCTTCAGCGACACTCGCTAGTGATAAGGATAGTAAATATGACTATGCCTATATTGCGACTTCTAAGAATGGCTCATTAAAAAAATCACAACAAGATTTACATTTATTCGTTAAATCTAAAGACTCTAAAGAAGTAGCCTTTACCGGAAAACTTTCTCTTCCAAACAGTGTGAATATTACCGCTCCCTTTATTGATAAAAATGGAAAAGTAATTATCACTCTAGATGATCTTGTCAGTTGTACTTACTCTCATCAAGGTAATCAGCTTATACTTCTTGGAAAATATTCTTTCGTTGATTGTTCAAACGGATTAAAGGCTCAAGAGTCATTTAAAGTTAATAAGAAAATAAAAATACAATTTGTCTCAAATTACAAATTACCATCAACGGCTTTTGCAAAAGTTAATGTACTTGAACGATATGTAAAAGGAATAAAACTTCCTCAACTTGATGCGAGTGCCGGACAGATTCTTAAGTATGATGGTGAAATGTGGGTGCCAAGTGACTACATCCCAGACGGATCTCAAGATGGTGATGTTCTGACGTGGAATGGATCTGCATGGGTCGCTACGCAACTTGCTTCTTTGAAAGGAGAAAAGGGAGACAAAGGCGACAAAGGTGATAAAGGAGATCGTGGAGAGAATGGCGATAAGGGAGATAAAGGAGATCGTGGTGATCAAGGTCTTCAAGGAATCGCTGGAGCCAAGGGTGATAAAGGTGACAAAGGTGAAGCCGGTTCAATGGGACTTCAAGGTCTTCAGGGACTTCAAGGTCCAATGGGACCACAAGGCTTACAAGGTCTTCAAGGAGCTCAAGGTATACAAGGGATTGCTGGAGCGAAAGGTGATAAAGGTGATGTGGGACCAATGGGACCACAAGGTCTTCAGGGACTTCAAGGTCCACAAGGTGAAGTTGGTGCAATGGGACCGCAAGGTCTTCAGGGACTTCAAGGTCCACAGGGTGAAGTTGGTGCAATGGGACCGCAAGGTCTTCAAGGGCTTCAAGGCCCACAAGGCGCTAAAGGTGAAACCGGAGATGCAGGAACTGTTTTACTAACTGCTGGCTCAGGAATTCTTAATGGTACAGGTGTCGGTGGAGCCATCACCGGAAACGGTGGTGTAATCGCTGTTGATGTTGGTCTATCTGCGGGACAAATTCCACAAATTGGAGAAAATGGAAAATTAGATGCGAGTATTATTCCAAACAGTAATGCTAAAGTTGCTGTGGTAAAAGATCTAAGAGCAAGTGGTGTGAATGGTGGTTCATATTCTGTTGCCAATGTTTGGCAAGAACGAGTGTTAAATACCATCTCTGGAGATGCTAGCTTTATCAGTCTAGACGCCAACAAAATTACACTAGCTCCTGGTACCTATCATATCGATGGAATGGCTCCTGTTTTTGTAACAGCTTTTCATAAAGCTGTTTTATATAACATCACTTCGGGTGCTGTGGCCCTTGTTGGTTCTAATGGACGAAGCCACGTAACGGCCGGTGGTGCTGAGCCTTCAATGTTTAATGGCATCATTACTATTACCGAAGAAAGCACATTTAATGTTCAACATCGTTGTTCTGCTTCAAAAGAAGTAGATGGTATGGGACGTGCTTCTGATTACGGAGTAGATGAGGTTTACACTCAACTGATAAACTATTTTCATGAAATGGTTTATCGCTTCTCTATTTATGCTCTCCCCTCTCATGCTTTATGCAGCTCTAGATACTGGAACTGGTGGCTTAGGTGCGTGCACGGAAGCTATTTTTGCTCAAAACACTCGCGTCTATAATTGCGCTTCTTTAACAGTTAACAATTCTAGCGTTTTTAACAACGTGACGACTCCAGGCTCATCAGTCATTATCAAAGTTCAAGGAACAGTGACGATCAACGGTACATTTTCACTGAATGGTGCCAATGGAACAGAGCTCACAACGCTCGGAGGAAATCCTGGTGCTGGTGGATCAAAAGGTGGAGATGCACAAACCAATGGTCCTGGATTTGATGGTCTTGGTAGTGGTGGTGGAAAAGGCGGCCTTAGAGTATTTGATGGATCTTCCAACTCAATTGGTGGAGGAGGTGGTGGTGGTGGTCACAATTCAATAAGTCTCGCGACTGATGGAACTGATGGTGATTTAGGTGGGGCCACGAGTCCGGCCAGTAAAGGACTAAAAGGAAGTAGTTATCAATCTGAAAGCCAATTTGAAAATTCCTTTGTAGGTGGCTCTGGTGGCGGTGCCGGTGGTGCTGGATTTACCAATCCCACTAACGTAAGTGGTGCGACTGGTGGCGGTGGAGGTGGTGCTCTTCGTATCATGGCCGGAGGAGATATTACGATCAATGGCACACTTGAAGCCAAGGGCGGAAATGGTGGTAGTGATGGTGGAACAATTGCCAGTGGTGGTGCTGGAAGCGGAGGAAGTATATGGTTACAAACAAATGGCAATATCACTGGATCAGGTACAATTAATACAAGTGGTGGAACTGGTGGCGTGGGCCTTGGGGCTGGTGACGGTGGAAATGGAGCCAAAGGTAGAATTCGTTTAGATGATAGTGATGGAATTGTTACAACTCTAACGACGGATCCAACAGCACAAATAAATGATATCGATGTGATTCTAACGACCTCATCATCTCAAAATCAAGAAGTATATAGAAGTGATATTACCTGTAGCCTCTTGCCTATCGATTTAAATAAAAAAGACTATTACGCTTTTACTCTTTCATTATTTATGGGACTAAGCTTTATCCTCTTTTCAAAAATTCATTTTAGATTTCTTAAAAAAGATAACTAAACTCAAAACCAAATGAACTTTCTTCTGTTTCAATCACTTGATTTTGACTAGAATCGTTTTCGAAACTATTTTGTAGATAAAAGAGACTCAACTCATAATTGTGTATTTGTTTAGATATTTGTGGTTTAAACCACAATGAATTTCCCACTCCGGTAGCAAAAGAAAAATTAAAAATGTCTGATGCGAATTGGAGTTTTCCAAAAAGAGTCAGGAGTGTAGCTTGCGCTTCTACTGGCTTTGCTGAAAGAACTTCGTAAGAGCTTTGAAGAGTAGTATTTAAACCAAATAAAAAAGAAAAATAATCTAATTTTAATGGAAACAAAAAACTTCCTGCTATTGAAACTCTTTTATAATTTTCACTATTAAAAACTTTCCCTAAAGATGCTCGACCTTCTAATTCAAAAGCTTTAGCTCCTAAAAAATTTACTTGAAACTGCTTCCAACCACCAAAAGAAATGAGACTATTGCCTTCAATGATGATTCTCTTATTGCCGACAACTGAAGTTTGTTCAAGCAAATAAGGGGAGTAAAAAAACTTTAACATAGATTGAGTCTTAACCCGTTTAGGTTCATCAATATCGAGATTCTCATCTAATGTTTCTTTTTTCTCTGCTAAGACTTTTGGCAAGAGACAAGGAAATGTAATCGCTCTTCTTTTTGAAAGAATATCATCCATTTTTTTATTCTTGATACTTATGCTTTTTTTAATTCGCCAAAAATATGAAAGATCCCCTTTCAGATTAGTTAAAT
>JAKLJM010000143.1 GCA_023151145.1 Bacteriovoracaceae bacterium
AGTATAAACAACTTCTTTCAGATCGCTTCAATAATGTTCGCCAAAAAGGTCTTCCAGAAAGAAAGAAGGGACCACATAAAGATTGGGAAGGGATTCGTTTTTCTACTCCGAAAGATTTTGATGAATCACCTAATACTGCTGTAAAAAAAGCAGATCTCGAAAAGATCCTCGCAAAAATGAATGCACTTCCAGAAGGAATGCAGTTAATTAAAAAAACACAAAAAATCGTTGAAGATAGAAACGTGGCATTTCAATCAGATAAATTAGATTGGGCCACCGCTGAGTTACTAGCTTATGGTTCCATTTTAACTGAAGGTAATCATATTCGTTTTACTGGTCAGGATGTCGTTCGTGGAACTTTTTCTCATCGCCATTCAAAAGTTTTTGATGAAAGAACCAATGAAGCATTTTGTGGGTTACAAAATATTTCAAAAGATCAAGGTCAGTTTAATATCTATAACTCGCTCTTATCAGAGTACGCGGTATTAGGTTTTGAGTTTGGTTATTCGTGGTTAACTCCAAAATGTTTAACGATATGGGAAGCGCAGTTTGGTGACTTTAATAACGGCGCTCAAATTATGATCGATCAGTACATCTCTTCTGGTGAAGCAAAATGGCAAAGAATGTCTGGATTAGTCATGCTCTTACCACATGGATATGAAGGTGCAGGACCTGAGCATTCATCTGCTCGTCCTGAAAGATTTCTGCAACTTTGTGCAGATGATAACATGATCGTGGCCAACTGTTCGACTCCGGCTAACTTCTTTCATATTTTGAGAAGACAGTTGAAGTGGGATTATCGTAAACCATTAGTGGTCATGACTCCAAAATCTCTTTTAAGAGATCCTCGATGCGTATCGAGTGTTGATGATTTAGTAAATGCTAAATTCAAAGAAGTGATCGATGATCCAAATGTTAAAAATAAAGGTGTTACTAAACTTATCGTTTGCACTGGAAAAGTTTATTACGATCTTTATGAGAAAAAAATTGCAGATAAACGTGATGACGTGGCCATCGTTCGTTTAGAACAAATTGCTCCATTGCCTGAAAAGCAAATGGAAAAAATCCTAGCAAAATATAAAGGTGCGGAAAAAATCTTTGTTCAAGAAGAGCCAAGCAATATGGGATATTGGGGATTTTTGAGAAGATTTGAAATGTTTGATGACTTTAAACTTGTTTCAAGAAAAGCATCAGCAAGTCCAGCGACAGGTTTTTCAAATGTTCATAAAAAAGAACAAGCGGAAATCGTAGAAATTGCTTTTAAATAAGAATTGATAAATATAAAGGATGAATCATGAGTGTTGAAGTTAAAATTCCAGTTATTGGAGAATCAATTACCGAAGTTACTCTCGCTTCTTGGATTAAAAAAGATGGTGAGTATGTAAAAGAGGGTGATGCTCTTTGTGAAGTTGAGTCAGATAAAGCGACGATGGAGCTCCCAGCGACAAATTCTGGTGTTTTAAAAATCACTAAAGAAGCGGGAACTGAATGCAAAATTGGCGAAGTCATTGGTTCAATTGATACTTCGGCGACTGCACCAGCAGCTGGAGCTTCAAAAGCAGAAGCGCCTAAAGCAGAAGCAAAAGTCGAAGCACCTAAAGCACAATCTTCAAACGATAAAGAAGTTAATCATCCAAGTCCAGCTGCCAGAAAAATTTTAGATGAAAAAGGTGTGGCAACGACAGATGTGAAGGGAACAGGAAAAGACGGGCGAATCACGAAAGAAGACGCTCTAAACGCTAATGCTAAACCAGCGGCAACTCCTGTGAAAACTTCCACAGCCGCAGTACTTCCTGGATCTCGTAATACTCGCGTAGAGAAAATGACTCGTTTAAGAAAAACAATTGCCACTAGACTGGTTGAAGCAAAAAACACGACGGCCATGCTGACAACTTTTAACGAAGTTGATATGTCGGCACTGATGGAGCTTAGAAAAAAATACAAAGATTCATTTAAAGAAAAACACGGTGTGAATTTAGGTTTTATGTCTTTTTTCACCAAAGCTTGTACGATTGCTCTTCGTGAATTTCCTGCTGTGAATGCTCAGATTTTAGGTGAAGATGTTATCTTTCATGATTATGCAGATATTGGTATTGCTGTTTCAACACCAAAAGGATTAGTTGTTCCAGTCGTTCGTAATGCTGAAAATCTATCCCTTGCAGGAATTGAAAAAGAAATTTTAAATTTAGCGCTTAAAGCTCGTGACGGAAAAATCACTATTGAAGAAATGCAAGGTGGAACATTTTCTATCACAAACGGTGGAGTGTTTGGATCAATGCTTTCAACGCCAATTCTAAATATCCCGCAATCAGCGATTTTAGGGATGCATAATATCGTCGAAAGACCAGTGGCCGTTAATGGACAAGTTGTGATTCGTCCGATTATGTACTTAGCACTTTCATACGATCACAGAATTATCGACGGGCGTGAGTCAGTTTCTTTCTTGAAGAAAGTGAAAGAGCTTTTAGAAGATCCATCACGTTTATTATTAGATGTATAATTAGTTATTAGGCCCAAAGAAATTTGGGCCTTTTTGTGTTTAAAGAAGACGAAAGGAATTTTTATGAAAGAATTTGATGTAGTTGTAATTGGTTCAGGTCCCGGTGGATATGTGTGTGCCATTAGATGTGCGCAATTAGGAATGAAAACGGCCATCGTTGAAAAATATAATACTTTAGGTGGAACATGTTTAAATGTTGGATGTATTCCATCAAAAGCATGGCTTGATTCATCTGAAAAATATCACGAGTTAACTCATACATTTAAAGATCACGGAATAACCGCAAAAGGGATCGATCTTAATTTTGGTATGATGAGAGATCGTGTAAAAAAAGTAGTAAGTGATGTTTGTGGGGGAGTTAGCTTTCTCATGAAAAAAAATAAAATTGAAGTGTTTAATGGTTTTGGATCTTTTGTAGATGCAAACACAATCAACATTCAAGGTGAAAAAGGTAGCGAACAAATTAAAGCGAAAAAAATCGTTATCGCCACTGGTTCCAAACCTTCTACTCTTCCAGGAATTGAAATCGATAAAAAACGTGTGATTACTTCTACTGAAGCTCTTTACTTAGATGAACAACCAAAATCTTTAGTGGTCATTGGTGGTGGTGTTATTGGGCTGGAGATGACTTCTGTGTTTAATCGTTTAGGAACAAAAGTAACGGTTGTCGAATTCGCAGATAGTATTATTGCATCAATGGATGCCGATATGTCTAAAAACCTTCATAAAGTTTTAAAGAAAGAAGGCGTAGAATTTTTATTAGGTCACGGGGTGACTTCGGTTAAAAATTCTGGAAAAAAAGTAATTGTTAAAGCCACTGATAAAAACAGCATAAAAGAAATCGAATTAGAAGCGGATTACTGCTTAGTTGCGGTGGGAAGACGTCCTTATACTGACAAATTGAATTTAGATAAAGCCGGTGTAAAGTTAGATGAACGCGGAAGAGTTCACACCAATGATCACCTTCAAACCAACGTTGCCCATATTTATGCCATTGGGGATGTGGTCAAAGGTGCGATGCTTGCCCATAAAGCAGAAGAAGAAGGTGTTTATGTAGCAGAGCTTATGGCCGGTCAAAAACCTCATGTTGATTACAACTTAATTCCAGGTGTGGTTTATACATGGCCTGAAGTCGCGGCAGTGGGAAAAACAGAACAAGAATTAAAACAAGCAGGGCGTGAATATAAAGTGGGGACATTTCCTTTTAAAGCGTCAGGAAGGGCTCGTGCTTCTAATGAATCAGAGGGGCTAGTAAAAGTATTAGCAGACAAAAAAACTGATGAGATTTTGGGCGTTCATATGATTGGTCCGCGTGTAGCTGACATGATTGGTGAAGCTGTGGTGGCCATGGAGTTTAGAGCATCTGCAGAAGATGTTGGGAGAATTTGTCACGCGCACCCAACTTACTCAGAAGCTTTTAAAGAAGCTTGTTTGGTGGCAACTGATAATCGTGGTTTAAATATTTAAGAAAATTATCTTAAAAGGTTCCAGGAACCCTATTACAATAGGGTTCCTGGAACCTTTTTTTTTGTTATTTAAGCAAGTTTTTTGCTGAGTTTATAAGAGTAAACAAGTGGCACGATAAATGAAATGGCCAAAATTCCAAAAATAATAAGTGGTGATTTCGTAAGAGGTGAAGCTACAACAAGCACCAATCCTAATGGTAGCATAATTTTTGAAGTTAATTTATGAGTAGCATTCCACACTTCGTCTGATTTAAGTGTCCAAGGGGCACGAATTCCTAAAATCATATTTCGACCCATTTTACTCATTGGTTTAACGGACAATAAGAAAAACACTCCGAACGCTAAAGCAAAGAAAGAAAAGTTTTTCATCTTTTCAGGAGATAAGGCAATCAAGATTTGTCCAAAGTAGAGAACCAGAAATAATCCCGTGATGGCCAAATTTGTTTCGTGAACGGCTTCGCGATTTTCAGCTTTTTGGAAAAATTCTTTATTGGCTTTAGATAAAAATGTCATAAGCATTGTCGAGAAAAGAGCGATAAACGGTAAAACTACTAAAGATGAATCGCGTGGAGAAAATTTATCAGCGATGCCGTTAGCATCAAAGTGAGTAGGGATTTCAAGTGGGAGTTGATCTCGTAGAATAAAGCCTACGGCCAGGGATGCGATAATCGCGAAAAAGTTTAAATAAACTGGGGTCTTTTCTGAATTCATGGACAGTCTCCGTGACGATAAAATTACTTTTGTTATAAGTTATAACAAAAATTTTTTACTGCAGTAAATGAATTTTGGATAAATTCACTCAGGAAATAGCGATAAGTGAAATATTGAATAGTTAAAGAAAGATAAGTCTAGTGCTGAAATTTTTTTCAGTTAGTGTATGATAAATAGAAGGGAAATTTATGGTGCCCGGGGCGAGACTCGAACTCGCACGCCATTATACATAGCGCAGGATTTTAAATCCTGTGTGTCTACCATTCCACCACCTGGGCATGAAATACATTTGGATGATTGGGAGTTGCTATCATCAGGGAAAGGAAAGATTTTGTCAATGCTTAGAATTAAAACTTTACAAAAATATCTTAGTTTTCTTTTACTTCTTAGTGCGATTGGGTGCGCCAATAAACCAGTTGAAGTGAAGGAAGAATCATTCGTAGATTACTCCATTAAAGAAGAATGGTATAAGGATGATGGGACGTTTCGTGCGCAAGAGCCCAGTGAACTCACTTCGACTCACGGATTTTTTGATGTGGATCCAGATTGGGACGGGCGATCGCTCATTGTAAACTATCTTCCCATTACCAGTAAAAACAGTCGTGAGCTTTATGATTTAGATCTTCATTCCGGCAAGCTCTTTAAGGTCGATAATCTTTGTGCGCAAAAAGATCCATGGGGTTCTTATAAAGAGAATGTGACTTATCCTAGTTTCACTTTAGCTTATTTGCCAAGAACACAAGTTAAAGGGAAATCGTCTGAGCTTTTTTCACCGCAAAGAATGATTGTTTTTCATATGGATAATGAAAAGATTGTTAAAAAAGATTTGAGTTTAAAAGAATTTTCTAAAGCAAAAATTATTGGTTCATTTAATATTGAAGAATGTGTCAGTTATCCTTGTCGCGGTAGAGAGTCCTGGCAAAAAGAAACAGTTTTAGTTGGGGTATCTGTAAAACGCCAATTAATCGTCGACTTCGAAAAATCGCGTTTTAGAAATTTTGATCTTTTAAAAGATCAACCAGAATGGAATCAGGCAAAAGCATTTTTACAAACACAACTGGGGATTCATCGAGTGGGTAAGGATGATATTTATCCTCGTTATCGAATAATGAATGAGCGTGGAGCAAAAGAGACACTTCAATATTTAAATGAACAAGTACATTTTAAAACTTATAAAGAAGTAATGGGGTTTAGAAATTCCTGTCGCACAAAATATGTTTTTGTTTGGAACGAAATTGAACGTATTAAAAAAACCAATGATCCACGGGAAGAATTTAGACAATTTGCTATAAATTTATTTAGTCCAAAAGAAAAAGCTGAAATTCAAATGTGTTTAAAGTACGTGCGTCCAGGCCATGTCAATATGGCTTCGCCTTATCAATTTTGGTTCTTCCAGTTTATGCGGGCAGCTTTTATTTTAGATGAACAAGGTTTTTATTATAATTGCGCACAGAAAACTTGGTACC
>JAKLJM010000144.1 GCA_023151145.1 Bacteriovoracaceae bacterium
AGATTTGATATTGAAGTTCTCCCACCTGATATTAACGAATCTCTTTGGTATTTTAACGTTGTCGGTAAAAATATTCGTTTTGGTATGGGAGCGGTAAAAAACGTTGGAAATGGAGCAGTGGAAGAGATCGTTCGTGAGCGAACGGAAAATGGTCCATTCACTGGTTTTATCGATTTCTGTGAACGCATTAATTTAAAAAGTGTAAACAACCGTGTCTTAGAGTCATTAATTAAAGTTGGTGCGTTTGACGAGTGTGAGAGTCAACATAAAAAAATGAACAGAAGAACGCTTCTGGAAAATTTAGAATTAATCGTTGCCTACTGTAAGAAACGTCAAGAAGATCAAGACATGGGATTAGTGTCTTTGTTTGATATTGGTGAAGTGGCAAATACAAGCACTTCTGAAGATAATATGGACATTCAAATTGTTCCAGAATTCTCACAAAGTGAAAAATTGCAACACGAAGCTGAATTGATGGGGATCTACATTTCTGGTCACCCGTTAGATCAATACGCAAATATCATGAAAGAACTTTCGAGCATGCCTATTGCTCAAGTTCAAGAAGTATTAGGTTCTGAACAAAAACGTACCATGATGTTATCTGGACAAATTTCTTCGAAGAAAGTCATCCTGACAAAGAAGGGTGATAAAATGTGCTTTTTAAATTTAGAAGATTTATCAGGAAAAATTGAAGTCATCGTGTTTCCAAGAACATTTGCTGAATATGAACTCCTTCTAGAATCACAAGAGCCGGTATTGATTGAAGGTGATGTGAATTTAAATGAAAGTCCTAGAAAGTTATTAGCTTCGAAAATATTAAAATTAAAAGATCATGCGGAAAACAAAATCACAGGTGTTCGAGTGAGTGTACAGATGAATGATCTGACCGATATTAAATTGAATAAATTGCGCGAAGTTCTTTTAAGCTACCGAGGAAGCATTCCGCTTCATATGATTTTTGAAAGTGATGAGGGACGAGCGCGTTTACCATTAGGGGATGATTATCTCATTAACCCAACACCACAAATGGCCCATCAAATTAATGAGGTCTTTAATAAAAATGCGGTGAAATTTATTGTCGATGGAAGATTAGAAGATGTTCAATAGTTTAAAAATAGTGGCTTTAGTTTTTCTCATGATCTGTGGTCAATTGACTTTTGCTCAAGAAACAACAGCAACGCCAGATAAAACGACACAGGTACAACCACCATCGCAAGCTGAGGTGGCTCAAGAACAAGTGGCCAATGCACCAATTGTTGAATCAAGTAGTGAAGTCACCATCGATCCGCGTCTTTTGGCCGTTAAAAATCTAGAGACTCTTTATTTTGATTTAGAAATTACTTTATCAAAAGATCTCTCCGTTCAAGAAATTGGCGTCAGTGATCTTACAAGTATTTCCGGGGCCGTTATCGATGCATGGAAAAAATGGGCGCAAAAAGATTTGCTTCAATTTAAAAATGTTGAAGATTTTAATGCCTTAAATTTTAAAGAAGCTGAACAAAATAGTAAAAATCATACAATTGTCTTTAAAGCACATCTAAAAAAACTTCCGCGGGCCAGTATTACTGGAAGATTGGATTTAGAAGTCAGTGCGCAGTATGTAGTCATCCGTTTATCAGATAGAAAAATATTAACATCATTTGATTTTCCAAATTTACAACGAACTCTTGATACAAAAGTTCAAAAGGAATTGAGTTCAAAAGTGGCAAGTTTGATTTTTAATTTATTAAATGCCAAGACTTCAGAACTAAATCTTGTTTTATCAGCGCAATTTGGAAACGAGACAAATGAAAAAAAAGATCATTTGTTTGCCATTAAAAGTGCTCAATCACTCTTAGAGATCAATAAGCTGAATAATTCACTCAGGAATTTGAATCTTAAAGCAACGGTGCTGTGCAAATTTGAGAGTCAAATTAAATCATTTAGTACAGAGACTGCTGCCATTTCACTTGAGTCTAATTGTAGTGAATTGAATATGATGGAGTATTTAAAATCTTTAGGGCAAGTTGAAATAGACAATAACCGAGTCTTTCACTTTTTGCCCAATGAAAAAAGTTTTGAAATTTTCACCGTTAGTCCTCATAATGAAAAGAAGGAGATGCCAACTCCTTAATTTTAAAAACTCGAGGGCGTTATGCATCGGTTCTTTTCTTCGTTTCTTGTTCTCTTTTCATTTCTCTTTGTATCATGCGCTTCACAAGTGATTAAACGTGACGGGCAAGGTAAGAGACCACGATATGAAGAAAGAAAATCATTTAATGGTGTAAAAAAGAAAATTGCACTTTTACCTTTTTTTAATGAGTCTCCTTTTGAAAGTGAAGATCTTGAAGTTAATGCTACAGAAGAATTAAGAGTAGAGTTGTCACGCACGGGTGAATTTATTATTGATCCTGCTTCTCAAAAACTTTTCGGAACATCTAAAGAAATTTATGTAGGTGGTGGATTAAAATTCACTCAACTTGCTCGACAAGCAAAAATCGCGGGAATAAATTTTGTTATTTTTGGCCGTGTCATAGATGCGCGCGTGAGAGAGAAGTCAGACGAGATCGGGTTAGTTCGTCAAACTAAAGCCTACACCGAATCAAAAGTTGAAGTGCGCGTTTTTGATGTTAATGCAGGAAAAGAAATTTTTACGGAAACACTTTTAGGATATGCTGATGATTCAACCTATCGTTTTTTTGCAAATGATAGAGAAGAACATTTGCAATATAGAAGAGAGCTCCTTCGTTATGCAGTAAGAATTGCAGTAAGAAAATCTGTGCCTAAAATTACTGATCTCGCCAGTAAGCTAGATTGGGTAGGAAGAGTGGCAAAAATTATTGGAAATAAAATTTATATCAATGCCGGTAGAGAAAGTGGAATTAATATTGGAGATATCTTAAAGATTATTACTGAAGGGCAAGAAATTTATGATCCAGAAACGGGAGCGTTAATTGGGATGTCTAAAGGTGATATGAAAGGGACTATCGAGATTATTGATTATTTTGGAGATGACGGCACGATAGCCATACTTCATTCGGGAGGCCAAGTTCTTGAAGGGGACTTTGTGCAATTATACTAGTGAGTCTTTATCCCATTTTTAAATCAATTGTCTTTAAACTTGATCCAGAAGTTGCTCATCACCTCACCATGGAATTGATGCGCAAATTTTCATTTCTTTATCCTACACATAAAATTGACCCTCGGTTGTCGTTTAAGCGAAATGGTTTAGTGTTTCCTTCTCCCTTTGGCTTAGCTGCAGGACTTGATAAAAATGCAGAAGTTGTGAGTTTTTTAACGAAACTTCCTTTTGGTTTCATTGAGGTCGGTACAGTGACTCCTAAGTCTCAAGGTGGTAATGAAAGGCCAAGACTTTTTCGTTATCCTGAAATTGAATCCCTTCGTAATAGAATGGGTTTTAATAATCACGGCCTGGTGACCATGGATCGAAATATAAAAAGATCACTTAAACATCAACGCCTTCTTGGTGTTAATGTGGGAAAAAATAAAATCACCTCCAATGAAGATGCACATTTAGATTATGAAAAACTCCTTGTTCATTTTGATAAAATGACGGAGGTAGATTTTCTGGTGATTAATGTTTCTTCACCAAATACTCCTGGGCTTCGTTCTCTTTTACAAGACACTGCCTTAAGTAAATTGTTTGAAACGCTAGAAACACATCAATGGTTAAAGCCCATTTATTTAAAAATTTCTCCAGACATGAGTGAAAGCGAATTAAAGAGTGTGATCGAAATATTAAAAAATTCTAAAATTAAAGGGCTCATCGCAACTAACACCACCATTATGACAGAGTTTGGTGAAGGGGGAATGTCAGGGAAAATTCTTTTTGAAAAAGCTCGAAAAGTGAGGAATTTTTTATTACAACAATTGAAAGGAAATGCAGACATTCATTTAATTGGTGTTGGCGGTTTTTCTAGTTTTTCTGAGATCAAGGAATATTGGATCAATGGTGGCGATGTGGTGGACTTGTATTCTTCTTTTATTTTTCAAGGTCCAGAATTACTTTATGAATTAGAGAATGATCTTTTAGAAGATATGATAAATGTTAAGGCCCCAGATTTTGAGCACTATCTAAAGGCCATTAGAAGTTAAAGGGATTATTTACTATAAGTAGGGCGAATCTCGTAATCAATGGGATCAGCGATACCTGCTTTTTCAAAGCCTCGAAGTCTGAGGGCACAGGAATCACAAACGCCACAAGCTTTATCGTTTCTCTCATAACAAGACCAACTAAATTCTAAAGGCGCTTTAAGCTCCAGAGCTTTTTTTACAATTTCATCTTTCTTTAAATAGATAACTGGCGTGATCACTTCGATATCACCATTTTTTGTGCCCATTTTAATCAGGTTATTGATGGCCTGATAATAACTTGGACGACAATCAGGGTAGCCGGAAGAGTCTTCATAAACAGCGCCGATATAGATTTTTTTTGCCCCAATCACTTCTGCCCAAGAAACTGCCATGGAAATGATATGGGTGTTCCTGAAGGGAACGTAGGAATCAGGGATTTCTTCGGATTCACCTTTGTATTTTTTAACTTCAATATTCTCATCAGTTAAGGAAGAGCCACCAATTTGTTTTAAAAAACTAATATCAATAATTTTTTGAGAACTAGCTGCCACGTGGTAGTGTTGGGCAATTTTGTGAAAGCTATCGAGTTCTCTTTTTTCTGTTTTCTGACCGTAGTTTAAATGGAGGAAGGCGAGTTTTTCATGAGCTTCATTGGCGATTGCCGCTGTAACCAGGGAGTCCATACCTCCACTTACTAAACAGACAGCTAATTCTTTTGATTTTCCCATGACTCAATCCTTTTTCTTTTCTAAGCTTTTTCGGAAAACTCTTTAATGATCTTTAGAGCTTCTTCGGTCTTCTTATAAGCATTTTTTTTCTTTTCTTCAAGTGAACCGTTGGTTTCTCTAATCATTAAATAAAACTTTATTTTAGGCTCTGTGCCAGAAGGACGAGCATACAATTGGTTGCCACTTTGGAAGAAAAAACCAAGGACATTACTTTTTGGTAATCCTTCTATTCCTAATTTATAGTCTTTGAGCGTTTCTAGTTCTTCAAAAGCAAGTGGAGAGTGTTTCATTTCTCTTAGATTATTCATAATGCGAGCAATCTTTTCTTGGCCTTCAATGCCAAAATAATCAATGGAAAGAACAGTCTCATGAGAGAAACCAAACTCAGCATAAATTTTATCGAGAGCTTCATTGAGATTTAGCCCTTGAAGTTTGTAAAATAGAGCAACTTCGGCCATCAGTGTAACGGAGCTAATGCCGTCTTTGTCACGAGCAAAAGTGTGGCTTAAGTAGCCAAAAGATTCTTCAGTGGCAAAGATAAAGTTTTTTTCTGGAGCCGTATGTTCAAGCTCGTTCATCTTTCCACAAATCCATTTAAAGCCGGTTAGAGTATTGTAGGTTTCAACATGAAAGGCTTTGGCGATATGATCTTGAAGTGAAGAAGTCACAATAGATTTTACAAAATAGCTATTCGCTTTTAATTGTCCCATTTTTTTCTTTTGCGCCAATATATAATGAAGTTTCAAAATTCCAATTTGATTTCCATTAACGTAAATCACTTCATTGTTGCGATCAAGAAAAGCGACACCTAATCGATCGGTATCGGGATCAGAACCCATGGCTATGTCTGCCCCAGTCTTAATCATTAAATCCACGGCCATTTTAAGTGCTGAAGGATTTTCAGGATTTGGACTTTTAACAGTGGGGAAATTACCATTCGGTTGTGCTTGTTCGCTAACCACTTCAATATTTTTGAAGCCAATATTTTTTAGTGCAGTCGTACAAGGAATGAGACCTGCTCCATGAATGGGAGTGTAGACAATCTTTAATTCATTTCCTCTCTCAAGACATAATTTTTTATCCACGACAGTTGATTCAATTGCGCGATGATACTTTGATTCCATTTCTTCGTTCATCCAGTGAATGAGTCCTCGGGATAAACCAGCTTCAAAATCCATGTATTGAATCAGAGAAAAATCTTGTAATTGGTTGTAGTGATGAATGATGTTTTCATCATAAGGAGGTGTGACTTGTGCACCATCGGCCCAAAAAACTTTAAAGCCGTTATATTCTGGAGGATTATGTGATGCTGTCACCATGACGCCC
>JAKLJM010000145.1 GCA_023151145.1 Bacteriovoracaceae bacterium
CCTTTTTCGCATGATTTTCTTGCTCCTGTTTCTATACAGCTTGGATGAAAAATAATTTCTCTTTTTAATTCAACACGATGTTCGGAATTGGTTTTGAGCGATTTCACTGGTTTTAGATAGTGAAATGTGATGTTTTGATAAGTACCAAGTTCTAGAGGTGTCATATTTTCTTCTAAAAGATTTATGGTTTTAGAGATTCGCAGCGAATGAAAACGGATATTCTCTTTAAGCGAAAGAGCGATTTTTAAGGGAATATAGTGATAGCGATGAAGTGTAAAATTTTTTGAATCAATGTTTGTGGGTGGATTTTCTAGGTGAAGAAGATCAAGTTTATTTAGAGCTATTCCCATTTCAGAAAAAAGTTTTTCGGCAGAATCAGCGTTGGAAGATTTTACTGTCAGTGTATAAGTTTCAGCTAATTTCTTTTCACATAATTCTAGGGAGGTATTAAAAGCATAATCAAATGTAGGCGGCGAAAACTCCGATTCATTTAAAAGATGGTCTTTTGATATTGTCCGAGTAAATTGAAGCGTATCTTTTATATTTTCTTCCAGGCTACCTTCACAAAAGACGATTTTTTCTTGCTGTACATTTTTGGCCAGGGGATTGGTTAAGGTGAAACTTATCTCATGTTCATTTTCAATAAAATTCGCGACCACTGGAATCTGTAGCACGTGGTCGCGAAAGTTTTGATCAGTAATAGTTATCCTAGGAGTTGGGGTATCGCTATTACTAATAATTGTTTTGGTATCATTTGATATTCTTATCGTGGGAATTTGGGAGCTATTCTCTTTAGCGGTTTTTTTCAATAATAAGATGTCGAGACGACTTTGTTTTTTCGTTTCAATAAAATGTTTTTCATCTTCCTGGTATTGAATGATCCAGTTCTCTGTTTTTTGTAGGGAATAGTCTGTTTTTAAAAGTCCAGTATGATTCCCTTTTTGGCCACAACTACAAGTAATGAAAATGATGATGGTGATGTTTAAAATTTTTTTCATATAGATTCCTTTTTAAGTCTCCTGTTACTTTTTTCATCATTTTTTCCCTGATGAAAAGCTTTTCCGAGTGCTTTTGTCTGTTAATTTCACTTTTGAAAAAATGTAAGAAGGGACGAACATTCCGGGTGCTGAAAGTAGGCCTATTTTTTGTTAAGATAAGAGCGAGAAGAGGTGTCTTATGCGTGCGCTACAATCCAATCAATCATCTGCTCCAGAAGCAAAGCCAGAGTTAACAGAAAGACAAAGAGCTCGAAAAGCACGTAACGAAGCTAAAAAAAAGGCGTTAGATTTTACTAACAATCCTGACATTATAAAACTAGAGAAACCCGATAATAAATATTCTGACGGTGAAATCAGACGTAAGATTACTGATCACGTTGAAAAATCAAATACCGCTAAAAGCGTGACAAAAGCTAAAACTCAGCCTCTCTTAGGTTCGGGATTCATGGATGAAAATGTCGTGCAGTCACAGAAACAAAAAATGATTGAAGCTGAAGCTCAAAAAAAAGCAGCTGAACTTACGAATCCAAATAGTGAAGCTAAAAATGCCTCAGATGAAAAAGTAACAATCAATGTGGGGAAACTTGATAAACCCTCAGACGTAGGAACTAACGACCCAAAAGATCCGGTGACGTCTTCAAAATTAAAATCAGTGCTTGATATGGGAGCTTTTAATTTTAATCCTAAAGAGCGCGATGTTTTAGCACGAATTTTAAATGAAAAAGGTGCTTAGTTTAAAGTTTCTTCTTCCGCTAATTTTTTCTCAGCTTCTTCAAGCATAACTTGTAATTTATCGATAGTTGTTTTCACCACAAATTCAAGTGATCCCTTAATAATCGCAGCAGCAGAATGGTCATGACCACCACCTCCGAGAGCTTGCGCCATCAAACCGACATCAATCGTTCCCGTCGAACGTAGAGACACTTTGGTTTGTGTTCCCATTTCTCTAAACATACAAGCAATTTTGATGTTATCAAGAACTAAGAGGTGATTGATAAAGGCGTGAGTGTCTTCAGGGTCCACCTGAAATTTTTGCAAAATATCTTCTGATAAAATGAGCCACGAAATTTTTTCATCTTTGGTGGTTTGAGCAGTCGATAAAACTCTTCCGAGCATTTTCATGTAAGAAAGTTTTTTTGTCCCATAGACCATGTTGTAAGCATGTGGCGGAGTCACACCGGTATCCATGAGTTTTCCAATCAAACGATGAGTATTTCCTTTAACCGTCGGATATCGAAAACTTGATGTATCAATCAGTATGGCGGTGTAAAGAGGAAGTGCCATTTCTCGCGTAAAGCTGATCCCCACGCTTTCAATGAGATCTCCGGCCAGTTCTCCGGTGGCAGCTTTAGATGTATCAATACAATTTTGCTCCATGGTTTCTTTCGGGCATGGATGGTGATCAATGAATAAGACTTGTGCGGCTTTGTCTGCCACTTTTTTCATTCCCTCGCCAATTCGAAATAACGAGTTCGTGTCAGCAACAATACAAAGATCAATGTCAGAGTCAGCATAAAAACGTTTGTAGTCTTCTAGAGAGATGACCACATCAAAGGGGTCTAAATATTTATAACGATCGAGTAGGGCTTCTTCGTTTACACAAATAGCTTTTTTACCCATCTGGCGAAGAGCAATACAAAGGGCAATTTCACTACCAATTCCATCAGCATCAGGGACGATATGGGTGGTAAGAACAATGTTTTGTGCTTTATCAATTGCTCTTTTAAATCGTTCGTAAGGATTCATGCATTACTCGTTTATTATCTTAAAAAGCTAAGTCTTGTTTTCAGCACACTCTTCGGCTGTCCTTGAATAACCATTGAGAAATCTCAAGGGATTTAGAACAAACAAATAACGTTATTAAAAAAAAGATACACTAATTTTTTTCCAATTGCTTGAATTTTTGATAGCATTTGATCGCTCCAGTCGGATTGGTCAATAATGGGAGAGTGAAAATGTCGGATATTTCCACGGGTATTGCTATTGAATTGAAAAACATTTCAAAATCCTATCCAGGTGTGCAGGCCTTAAAGGCCGTTAACTTAAAAGTGAAGAAAGGAACTATTCATGGATTTTTGGGTCCTAACGGTGCAGGTAAATCAACAACATTAAAAGTGATCTCAGGTTTAATCACCGCAGATAGTGGAGAGGTGAATCTCGATGGCAGTTTAGGTTTTTTACCCGATACTCCGCCTCTTTATCAACATATGAGTGTGCGTAATTTTTTAGAGTTCGTTTATGATATTGAGTCTCTCGATCAATCAAAAACAGAAGCTTTTAAAAATAAGCAAAAAGCCATTGACGATGTTTTAATAAAAACTGGTTTAACTGAGGTGAGTGATCGCTTTATTGGTCATCTCTCAAAAGGTTATCAGCAAAGAGTGGGGATCGCTGAAGCCTTGGTGCATTCTCCCAATGTCATTATTCTTGATGAACCAACGGTTGGTTTGGATCCCGTAGCTATTAATGAAATCAGAAAACTTATTTCGGAGTTAAAAAAAGAACATACCATTCTCTTTTCTTCTCATCTCTTGCATGAAGTTGAATTGTTGTGCGATGAAATCAGCATCATTTCACAAGGGGAAATTTTACTCACTGGAAAAATTGCAGACATTAAACAAAAGTTTCAAGGCGTTTTTCATACTGTCGCAGTGACAAGAACCATCAATGAAGCTCAAATATTAGAATTAATAAAGATGGCCAATATAGATGATTATAAAGTGTTTCAACGCGATCATAGTAGTGAATTACATTTATATAGCTCTACTGATACTCGAGAAAAAATTAGTGATTTTCTAGTCACTCAAAAATGTGGACTTCTAGAGCTTCGTCCTGAATCAGTTCAGCTCGAAGAAATTTTTAAAAGAATGATGAATCAATCTGAGGTTAATAATGGCTAGTGTGAAATCCCCTATCAGACTCTCGCGTGGAGTTTGGATCCTTTTAAAAAAGGAATTAGCAGATCTCTTTTTCTCCCCACTACTGTATGTTCTTGCAGCTCTTTTTTCATTTATTATGGGGTGGCTTTTTTTTAATTATTTGATGCAATCAAAAACTGCGACCACTCAGACATTAACTCCAGCCGTAGTAGTTCCTTTGTTTGGGAATATGAATTTTATTTTTATTTTCTTAGTTCCGCTTTTGACCATGAATACGTTTTCACTGGAGAAAAAAAATGGAACCCTTGATTTGCTTTTTAGATCAAAGCTTTCAGACCTAGAAATTATCTTAGGGAAATTCGTTTCTCAAGTTTTTGTCGTTATTTTTTTACTGGCTTTTAGTTTAATTTTTATGTTGGTCTTAAGCTCTACCAATTTTCAAGAATGGTCTTTAGTCATGACGTCTTATTTGGGCGTACTTTTTTCAATTATGTGTTACTTGGCGGTCGGGATGTTTATGTCGTCACTGACAGACAATCCGATTATTTCAAGTGTGCTGACCTTTTGTTTTCTAATGGGGTTAATGCTTTTGGTGCTTTCTACCAATGCCATGGAAAATCAATTTTTTGCAGAGATGATTCAGTATTTAGCAGTTCCTTTTCATTATGAAGGTTTTGTTAAGGGCTTAGTTCGTTCCTATTCACTGGTGTATTTTGGAAGCTTTATTGGTTTTTTCCTCTATTTAACGTGGCGTTCTTTACAACGCCGGAAATGGTAGGTGGGTGAGTATGGAAAAAAATGTTGAACAATTTAAACTAAAAGAAACATTAATTGGTCTCGGGATTGTGGCCAATGGAGTTTTATATTTAGTTATTATCTTTATGTGGTTATCCATACCAGACGAGGTTTTATTAAATGGTGCAACCACGGCCTTTAATTTATTTTTATCAGCAATTCTTATTATTTTAAAACGCCAGCGTTTTAAAGTTTTTTATGAAAGTAATCAATTTAAATTAACAGTTGATACTTTAGTGAATGGAATTTTAGTCTTTTTCATTCTCGCTCTTCTCAATTTTTGGGCGTTTAAATATCCTTGGCAAAAAGATTTTAGTTTATTTCAATTGCACACTCTCACTTCTCAAACAAAAGAAGTGGTAAAAAATATCGAAGGTCCAATTGAGTTTAAAATTTTTGCGCGCAAAAACGAAGCACTTTTATGGATGCCCATTTTAGATCTATATCGTTTTGTAAAAGCAGATATTAAAATTGAAAAAATCAATATCGAACTTCGACCGGACTTAGTTTCTCAGTATAATATTCAAAATGATTCCACCTTAGTCATCGAATATAAAGGAAGACAGCAATTCGTCACACCCCGTGATGAGTTAAACGTCACCAACGCGATTGTTCGTCTTACTCGTTTGGTAGATCCAGTTATCTATTTTGTTGTAGGTCACGGTGAAGCTGATATTGAATCAAGTGAAAACGAAGGAATGAAACTTGTTTTAGAGTCAGTGAGAAATACTGCTATTGACGTTCGACCACTTAACTTAAGTTCAGCCCAAGAGATTCCCTTTGATGCTAAAGCCGTTATTGTTTGGGGACCAAAAACACCTTTTATGGATTCTGAACTTGCCATGCTAAAACGTTTCTATCAAAGAGGAGGGGGATTAGTTTTCGCTCTCGACCCTGATTTAAATGAAAGAAAATTTACGAATATCGAAAATTTTTTGGCAGAAATCGGTCTCTTGTATCATCACAATTTAGTTTACGATCGTAAAAATTTTGTCAATGGCTCCAATGGGTCAGTGCCAATAGCCTCTAGCTTTTTGCCAGATCACATTTTGACAAAAGACTTTAAAGGTCAGATCTTTTTTCCACTCGTTTCATCAGTAGGAGTGAAAAAAACTGAAGAAGGGACCGCTGAAACACCAGAGACTCTAGATTTAAAAGAATTAGTTTTCTCTTCCGAAGCCCCTCAATCTTGGGGAGAAACAGATAAAAAAGAAATTGCCGGTGAAGCCGTTTTCTACACTGAAGGAAAAGATCGACCAGGACCGCTTAGTTTTGTTGCCAGTGCCGAAGGACCTAAAAATCGTGTGCTGTTATTTGGGAATTCAAGCTTTGCCTTAAATGCCTACGTAAAATTTTCTAGTAATATGAATTTTTTCATCAATACAATGTCTTGGATTGTTGGCGAAGATCGCTTAGTGAGTTTTAATTTACCGATTATTCA
>JAKLJM010000146.1 GCA_023151145.1 Bacteriovoracaceae bacterium
GTACTTGAGTTCGAAGAACTTGAAGCCCAGACTGCTCAAAATTTTGAAGAATTAATTGAACAAATTGAACAATCAGAAAACGGACAATCAGACTTAGATGGTGAAGAAGTTTCTGATATTGAGACTTTCGAGACTGAAACGTCAAAGCCGAGCGTAACTGAAATTAGTCGTAAGCTTTATCCCGACGAGAATGATCAAGATTTTCTTTTTAATCTAGTGGATGAGGTTCATGAAAAAGGACTTACTGCATTAGAGGAAAAAGAAGAAATTTTAAAAAACTACGATCTGTGTGCTGAAAGTGAAAATATTGAGGCCGAAGAACCTTTGGCGTTAATTTTGACTGAAGAAATACAGGTTGAAGAGTTTAAACCGGTTGCACCCTTGGCTCCCGGGATCATCTTCCGTGTTGATCGCGGTGCAAATACGTTTTGTGTGCGTGGATTTACCACCGAAAATATCAATTACCAATTAAAGGCTCTTCCATACGAGTCGGCAAAATTGATGTTGCTGAAAGCACAGAATGAAAACGATCAAATCTTTTATTTTGAAACTAAAACATTTGAAGTTGCGGAAATTATCAAAGATCAAATAATCAATAGACGTTTTCCTATCCAGGAAGATGCTGTTTGTAATATCAGCGATCCGGGTTACAGCTGGTGGATGGATGTGACGCCGGGAAGATTTGAAATTCATTTTAAATCAAACTCAATTCAGCGAGCTGAAAAATTCGTAAAACTAGGTCCAGTAGGGGATTCTAAAATTGCTATGCTAAGACTGAATCAAGCTCATGCTCTTTTAAGAAGTTCTTTTCCTCTGACAGAGTTTAGCTGTACGGATAAATCATTAGTCGTAGCTACTTCAAAACCTGATCATTCTAGTTTTTTATCATTTCAAAACATTTTTTTGAACGGTGATAATTATACATGTCCGGAAAATTTTCCCGACAACTCTACAGGGAAAACTCTCTATTTTTACTTTCTAGAGTTAGCAACTCTTCGAAAGTTTTGGATTGAAGTCGAAGCCAAGCTCAGTTAAGATAGTCATACAGGATGTAATTATCATTTTAAACAGGATGTTTGCTTGGAATTCTCATTCGATAAGGGACAGCGTTCCCCAAATACATTAAATAATAAACCCAAATCTGAAAGTGATCCTTTTGCTGAGGCTCGTTCTCAGCACCAATCTTCACGTCCACAGGCTTCTGCTGCACAATTTTCAAATGAAAATTCTGGGCAAGAAACTTCTGCGGAAGATCGATTAAGAAAGGCCATTGAAAGAAACCGCCAAAAGCAACAGATGCAAGCAGGTCAACAACAACCAGCTGCAGCCGCTTCAGCAGCACCTCATTCGGCTACAAATAATGATGACCTTGCCCGCAAACGTGCTGAGCAAGAGGCACAGATTAGGGCCCAGTTTGAAGCTCAACAAAGAGCAAAACAAGAAGCACAATTGCGCGCTCAATATGAAGAGCAACAAAGAACGAAGTCACAAGATGCAGAAAAAGCTCAGATGCAAGCTCGTCAATTGGCCGAAGCAGAAGCGCGTCTTCGTCAAGCTCAAGCCGAACAACGTGCTCGTCAAGAAGCGCGTCTTCGTGAATCGCAAACGGCTAATGTTGAATCGGGAACTCCTGAACAGGGTGCACTTTTTGGTGAACGTCCAACCATGATGAATCGCCAAACTCCACCAGTTCAACCAGAAGTTCTATCGAGACCAACAGCTTCAGCGAGTAAAGAAGCTCCTCGTGAATCTCTAGCTGCCAGATTGAATGCACTAAACAATAAGCCCGCTCCTCAGGTTAATCCGAAGCCAGCTCCACAAACTTCTCCAGAGGTAGATCCACTAGAAAAGAAGATAACTTCAAAAGCCGTTGTTACTCGTCAAAGAGTGGCAAGAGTTGAAGATGAATTTACAACGCCGGTTAAAAAAACTCCTAGAAAAGTTACTACGCCAGCCTATATAAATAAGAAATCAGGGGCGCTAGATCCAAAGTGGCAAAACATTTTGGTTAAGGGATCTTGGATATTTTGTGGATTGATGTTAGTACGTTTGTTTTTTTCACAGGGTGGAGTTTTAGATTTTTATGATCAATCAAAAGTTCTAACGGATAAAAAATTAGAACTAGAACAAATCCGTTCTGAGAATATGGCCTTAACTCGTGAAATTTCTAGAATGCAAAGTGATACTGGATATCAGAAAAAAATTGTTCGTGATAATCTTGGGTTTATTGCACAAGATGAATTCTTAATTCTTTTTCCTAAAGAAATCTAAATCTCTTTTTTTGTCACTCCATAAAAGCTGATCGCCTACTTTCAATTTTTTTGAAAGTGGGCTTGATGCTTTCATTTCAAGCACATGATGGGCTTCATAGGTTGCAGTTTGATAAATGGCCGGAGGTTCTTTTATCCCTGGATGATGAGGGACATTTTTTTCTGCAGCAATAATTTTAAAATTTGAATCAAGAAAATAAATATCTAAATTAAAATAGGTATCAGGCATCCAGAATCGGCGACTCCCTGGAGAATCGTAGACAAATAGCATGCCCTCATGATCTTTAAAGTCTTTAGCTTTAGTGCCGCTTAATCCTTTAGTTTGTTCATCTTTTTTGATGGCAAGACGCAAATGGATTGTTTCTTTACCCGGCGTTGTAAAACTTTGAGCTTTAACAACGAAAGAGAAAAAAATGATGAAAAGGAAAAGAAACTTCATAATGAATCCCCAGATAAAGATGCTTAAGCAGCGTCTCTGTCTGAATTATCATATTTTTTCTCTGAGCTTTCTAGTGTAGAAGAAGGATTTTTTGAGGACACTAAGCTTAAACCCTTAGTCTCAGTTTGTTCACGTTGGCTTTCACCAAGATAATCAAAAAAACTTAACTGCCATGACGTTTCATGATCGACAATATAGGGACGTTTTTCAAAATCTACTTTTGTTTTTGACATCATATCACCCCAGCCTAGGTGGTTTTTTTTATAGACGGTAGATAAAAATGGAAGACATAGAGTAAAAATAGAGAATAGATAAAATAAACTTCTTCCCATGCATTGATATAGACTTAGCTCTTGGCCTTTTGAATAAACTCGTAATCCTAAGATATATTTCCCCGGAGTTCTTCCATTAGATAAAAATGGGAAAAGTGTGAAATAAGCAAAAAAGATACTCATCCAAGTCACATTTGAGAAAATAGAAAATTCTGTTGAAAGAAAATATTGAACTTTAAATGGGAATCTAAAAAAAATAAGATCTAAGGATTTCACGAAACTATTAATGGTAATCTCTTTAATCACAAAAATGAGAATTAAATCGATAGTGAATGCATTTATTCTCTTATTAACGATTGGTGAAAATTTAAAGAAAGAACCCATAAAAAGCCTCCACGCTAAAGGGCTTTTCGGATAATTTGAAAGAAAGGTAATAGGGAAAAGTAGGAAAACAGACTAGGTCACATTTTCCTACTGAGAAGTAAACTTATTGAAATTTAATGTAGTTCAATCTTTGACTTAAGTTCATTGAGTTTAATTAAGGCATCAATTGGTGTAAGTCGACTAATATCCAAGCGATTTAGTTCGTCTTCAATGATTGTTAGATGCTCAGGTATTGGAGTTTGTTGATTGTCGAGTGAAGCCTCAGATAAAAACGAAAGTTGTGAAATATTATCAGTTGTCGCTTTTTTATGTGAATCACTTTCAAGGTTTTTTAAAAGTTCTTCTGATCTTTTTAAGATGCTGTTTGGTAGACCAGCGAGTTTCGCGACATATATACCAAATGACTGCGAAGCTCCTTTTTCAATCAAGCGGTACAAAAATTGAACGTTGCCTTTGTGGCTAAAAGTTTCAACTGTGAGGTTTTTCCCGCGAGGATGTTGATCAACCACTTCAATCAATTCGTGATAATGAGTGGCAAATAAAGTGATGGCCTTAGTTTTTTCAATGAAATGTTCCACTAATGCCCAAGCAATACTTAATCCATCGTAAGTTGAAGTTCCTCTTCCTACCTCATCAAGAATAATGAGCGATTTATTAGTGGCATGTCTGAGAATTTCTGCCGTCTCTGCCATTTCCACCATAAATGTAGATTGGCCTTTTAATATATCGTCGCTCGCGCCTAAGCGGCTAAAAAGAAAATCAGTGACACCAATTTCGGCAGATTTCGCCGGAACAAAAGATCCGATTTGTGCCAATAATTGAATGATCGCCACTTCACGCATGACGGTAGTTTTACCGGCCATGTTAGGACCAGTGATTAAACCAAAGCTACAATTTTCATCTAAATAAATATCATGGCAGACAAATTGATCTTTAATAAATGATCTAATTAAAGGGTGAAAGGCATCTTTTAGATTTAGGACTCTTTTATCTTCGTGCATCTTTGGGCGCGAGAAATTTTCATGAACTGCAATGGTGGCGAAGCTTTGAAAGACATCGATAGTCGCAATATTCTCAGAGAGAGTATGAATTGTGGTTTTTAATTCTGATACTTCATTAATAAGACCTTTAAAGATCTCTCTTTCTAAGCGTTCTAATTTTTCTTTAGCAGTAATGGTTTCTTTTTCAAGTTCGGTTAATTCTTTAGTGGTATATCTTTCTGCATTCACTAAAGTTTGGCGACGTTCAAAAAAATCAGGAGCTTTCGCGGTTGCCCCTTTTGGGACTTCAATGAAAAAACCAGATACGTTATTTGATTTAATTTTTAATTTAACAATTCCTGTTTTCTCTCTTAAATCGTTTTCCATTTTTAAGAGTTCATCGGCAACGTTTTGATGAAGGTTGCACAGACGATCGCGTTCTTTATGAATACCAGCTTTGATTAAATTCCCTTTATCTAAACTTGCACCAATTTCATCATTTAATGTGTCTTTAATTTTTTGGCATAGAGTTTTTAATTGTGTTTCCTCATTCGTGGGAATGCTTTGAAGGGCGTGATGAACTTTTTTATTTAAAATGGCTAAAGCATTTTTATAAGCATCAAAAGCGACACTTAAATTAATTAAGTCACTAGAAGTAGCTTTGTTAACTGAGATTTTGGCCAAGATTCTTTCTAGGTCGCGAATTTTAGCTAATTCTTCTTTTAGATCTTTTAGATCTTCATATTGCTGAATAAGCGCCTCTGTTAAATTGAGTCGTTCTTGGATTTTTGTATGATCATTAAGTGGTGTAGAAAAAATTTGTTTTAAATATCTTCCGCCCATTGCAGTTTGAGTTTTATCAAAAAAGCCTAACAAAGAATCTTTATACGTTTCTTTGGTTTTCGGTAATATTTCTAAACCCGTCAATGTAGGGAGAGTGATTTTTAAAAGACCAGCACTAGAAATGAGTTTAAAGGGATGAATATGAACCAATGTTTCAATCTTTTGAGTAGAAGTAATGTAGTAAGCTAAACCACCAAGGGCGTTGATGATGTCACTTTCTAATTTTAAAATACGATCACGTTTAAAACCTGGAATGATTTTTTCAATATAGATACCAGTATTTTTTTCTGAGAAATAGTCTTCGGAAAGATAGGTCGGTAAAGTTCCCATGATGTCGATGAGTTTTTCAACATCACCATGTTCATCCCATTGCCCCATATAGGTAATAAATTCTTTAGGGTTTAACAATCGCAAATCTTCAATAAAACTTTCAAAATCGTTATGAACTTTTCCCTTGAATTCACCGGTTGTGAAATCCATGGCGACCAAATAAAACTTGTGAGCACTTTTATATCCGGCGACGATGTAGCGCTGTTCGTTGCCTTGAGCTTTTTCTAAATCAAAAGGCATACCAGGTGAAACCACTTGAGTGACAGCTCTTTTAACAATTCCAACTGCATCTTTGGGGTCTTGAATTTGTTCACAGATCGCTACTTTTAAACCGCGATTTGTGAGGCGATCTATATAGGCATTGGCGGCATGATGAGGAATTCCGGCCATGGGAATTGGAGTTTCTCCAATTTTTCCACGATGGGTAAGAGTGATGTTTAAGTACATCGAAGTTTTTTTGGCATCATCAAAAAACACTTCGTAAAAATCTCCCATTCGAAACAAGAGAAGTGTATCTGAATAAGATTTTTTAATTTGGTAATACTGCTCCATCATGGGAGTCAGTTTAT
>JAKLJM010000147.1 GCA_023151145.1 Bacteriovoracaceae bacterium
ATTTATAGGCAGTCTCTGAATGATTGATCGCTTGATTGTACCTATCAATCCCTAATTCCCATTGGTCATTATCGATTTCTTCCAAATTTTTATAACGTGCTAATTCAGGACTTTTTCTAAGAGCACTATCATGTAAATAAGCCGCAATTAAAAATTTTTCTAAGTTTTTATCTCCACCCCAATCTAATTTTTGATTGATGGCCATGCAACAATTAATGAGTGTTCCAATATGAGATAAAAAATAATCGTCATTTTCACGTTGAATTTTTTGTTCACAAAGCAAGGTTCTTAACTTACTTTTCTTTTTAACATGGGCCAAGGCCAGTACAACTTTTTGTTGAATATCTTCTATGACAAAAGGGCTTTGAACTAAAACTATGGGTATTTCTTCTAAGGCAGCCTTCGCAATCGATTCAGTTTTATGTAAAACGCCTACAATATCTTTGACCTTTTGATACATCAGATCTGGATCAAAGGGCTTGGCCATTATGGCAGAGAATTTCGTAGAATGTTTTTTAACAAAATCTTCACTCAACATTCCACTCATCAATATGAATGGAACTTTAGAATTTTGATTAAGTGGATTATCAACTAAAAACTTAATAATCTCAGCTCCATTTTTTCCCTGGAGATTAATATCTAAGATTATTAAATCATAAGTATATTGATAAAGTTGGCTTTTTGCTTTTTCAATTGAAGCGACTTTATGAATATGAGTAAACAAGTCTTCAACTAATGATTCAATTCCATCAGCAATATCTTGTTCATCTTCAACGATTAAAAGATAACGATTTTCCATATTAAGCTCAATTAAAATGTTTCAAAGAAATTTAAAGGAAGATCGGCATCGCGATGAAGGCGATCAATTCTTTTGGGAGTAATACCTTGAAAACGTAATTCCCCATCTTGTCTTTTAGCGATCATGGTACTTAAGACCGTGTTTCCTTCCATACCATTTAATTCCATGATTTCAGTGATGACTCGTTTTCCTTCATTGTCACGACCGAGTTGAATAATAAAATCCACCCCAGTACTAATTTGTTTTCTCACCACAGAGAGCGGAATTTCAAAACCGGCCATTAAGAATAATGTTTCCATTCGCGACAAACATTCACCACAAGAGTTTGAGTGAATGGAAGTCATACTTCCTTCGTGTCCTGTATTCATCGCCTGTAAAAGATCAAACAACTCAGGTCCGCGAGATTCACCAATAATTATACGATCTGGTCGCATTCTAAGCGTATTTTTAACTAAATCTCTGATGGCCACACTGGCTTTACTATAACGAGACTTCCCTCCTGCTTCTAATCGAACGAGGTTTGGCATCTGTAAACTTAACTCCAATGTATCTTCAATGGTAATGACTCGTTCAAGTTTATCGATTTCGGCCAACATTAAATTTAAAAATGTTGTTTTCCCTACTCCCGTTCCACCGGAAACCACAATGTTCATCTTTGCATTTACCATTGCTTTTAAAAAACGAATCCATTCATTATCAAGTCCAAAAATTTGAGGTGACTGATCAAATGAAGTGGCAAGTTTTAAATAACGTCTAATCGATATCGCGGGAGAACCACTCACAAAAGGTGGAGCAATAATATTTATTCGCGATCCATCGGGGAGATTTCCATCGAGGATAGGGCTATCTTTGTTGCATTCTTTTTGATTAAATTCTGCAACTTCTTGAACAAATTTTTGAATTTCTTCATCTGGAAAGCTGGCATTAATTTGAATAAATTTTCCACCACGTTCGACAAAAATACTTTTAGGTGAATTAATGACAATTTCAGAAATTCCCCCTTTTTTACTAATGTCAGAGACTAAATTCCAAACTAAACTTTGCGACATATAAATCCTCTTTAATTCTCTACTAAAGATGTGAAAAACTCTAAATCACCAATGGAGCTGGCGTAGGCCAATAAATTTTTCAACATCTGATCTTTTTCATGATCTAAAAGTAAAGAAAAGATGGCATCAAAACTCATATTCGATTGCAGACAACTCATATAGCGTTCAGGACCAAGATAGAAATCAAAATGTAAAACACAAAGCATTAACCAGTCTATTCTAACTGATTTACCTTTGGATATTTTCATATATTCAAGATGGCGATCTTGAATGATGGCAGCACTTATTTTTGTTTCAATAGAGGCCAATTTTAAATAGAAGCCTAATAAAAAAGCTCTTGAGAATCCTTGTGGAGTAAAGTGACGCCAGTTATGCTCCAATAAAAGTGCCTCTTGAATCACACTTTGATTGACTTGATCTGGAAAGTTACCGGTAATCGCGTGTTCGATGAATGCAGAAGCCAATCGATTTCTAATTCCTACAAATCCATTCACTGATAAAATCTTGCCAACAAAACCATCAGCATCAATATCTTTAAATATTTTTTTTATCAGTTGATTTAAATGCACGTGATCTTGAATATAGAGCTCTAGATTAGTATTTGTCGCCGTATTGTTCTGAATATTTGAGACCAAAAGCCGATTGTAATAATCGGGCATCTGTACAAATGGTAACTCTAGTCTCACGCTCATAAAATTCTTCTTTAGTTGTGAATAATTAAATTCATTTTATAATGAGAGTAGATTCGTCACAAGCAGAGTTTGAGAGCTTTAAATAAAAACTCAAATTGCTCGTCAATAGTGGCCAAAAAGGATCAGGTAAAAATGAAGATTCCTGTTTATGAAGAAATCATTCTGCAAGGAAATGGTAAAGAGTATCTGGCAGACTTTATTCCACTTTCAAGAATTGGTAGAGTGCCAAGTTATATCAATGCACAAAAATTAAGCAAAATTGAACTCATTAATTTTTTAGATAATTTAGAAGATGCTCTTCGTGATAATAAACTCAACCCTCTCTTTCCTTATCCGTTATATGTGATTACCGAAGAGCTTAATGATTATAATTCAATTCCCTTGTTAAAAACGGTAAAAGAGCTTCCCGAACATTTCTATAAAAAAGTCAAACGACCAAATAATAAAGAAATGCAGCTTTTAAATAAGCTCTATCTACGAGTCGAGAAAGTTGGAAATCTAGACATGTTAAAACTCGTGGAGAATTTAAAAGATTCTTCTTTAAAGCAAAAAGATTTGTACACCAAAACAAAAGAATTATACTTTCTTGAAAAACTTCATGATTTTTATTTCCCTCCTCAAAAAGACACTAAAAAAACTAAAAGATAGGAACTCTTATGGCCAAGAAAAATTTACCCGACGATGTTGTTAAAGGTTTAAAAGGATTTGAAGATGTTTTCGATGACTACTTAAAAGACGAAGAAAAAAAATCTTTTGATCGTTGGGAAAAAGAAAAAGAAAAAAAAGGTGACCAATACGAGTTAGCAAACTTTTTAGAGATCGAAGAAGAACGTATTGCAGCCGTGGAAAAATTCCTTACTAAAAAAGTTTCTCAACAGGTTAATTTTTCACAAGTTGAAAAATTGATACATCTGCAAACTGAGCGAAAAATCCAACTTTATCTAAAAATTCTTCCAGAGTTAATGGGAACTAATTCAAAATTTAAGGCCAACTTGTCTGCGCTTTTTAATTCCCATTTTACCTAAAAGTCATTAGTGCCGATGACGATTTAAGATAATCGGCCCACCGACGTGTTTGAAGTCTTCAAAATCTAATTGGTCGTACTCATATCCTTCAAGCTGTTCTTGTAGAATTTTTTGTAAATAATTATTAAAACCTGAAATCTCTTTAAGACCAAAAGTTTCAATAAAGAATTGAATCTTTTGATAGAGTTCTGGAGTTAAAACAAACTTCCCTTCGCTGGTGATGATTTTAGTGGCAAAACTTTTAAATTCATCAATGGTTAATCCTAGCTTAGAAGTATTCTCTTCTTGATAGGTTCCTAAAAAATGGTTAGCGAAACTTGAAAGCAACAAGGCTTCAAAATCAATAGAGTCAACGCTATAGTTTAAATAGTAACTATCGTGAATTTTTCCATCATTTTTTAATGATTCAAAGGTTTCATAAAATTGTTTGGCAAATGGTAATAAATCATGAAGGGCCTTTACTTTGTAGCGCCACTCTTCGTAGTCTTCAAACGTTAAAATGGCTTGAGCTTTTTGAGTTTTATTAGATGATGAGACAAACTTAGTCTCTTCATCAAAAGTTAAATCAAGAAATTCTTCCCAATTTTTACCAAGAAAAGATTCGCGTTCTTCTTCAAATCCAGTTTTGGTTAGTGCTTTTTTTAAATCTTTTTTGGGAATTTTCAACAGCGAATTGCCCACTCTAAAGACATCGACAAAATCTAATTTATCAAAAATACTTAAATCTCCAATTGTCAAAAATTGAGAACGAATAAAAGACGAGTTCATGTAATTAATCGCAAGAGTTAATACGTTTTTAACACTAGCGCCTGTTCTATTCATGGCCAAACTCCCTCTTTTAAGAGCAGAGTTTAATTCTATTTCGGCATTTAATAAGCGCACAAAATTAAATTGAAGAAAATCAACTCGTTTTTGGTCTTTTACTTTATTTAGTTCTTCGACAACAGCATTGAAATGATCTCTAAAAGGAATTAACGACGAAAGGTGGAGGGTTTGATTTTTAGCGTGGTCATTCACTTCAGCGGCAAACGTTTTCTCTTTGGCTTTTCTTAAAATAAAACCATGCATTTGTTCAAAGTGAATAAAAGCACTATCAATATCAAGGGCATCAAAATAATCGACGAAGCCAATTTCGCGCATTCTTTCTTTTTTAAAACGATATTCATCTTCTTGTAAGGATAAAAAACCATCTGAAACAATTTTAAACAAAAAGGCGTAGGCGTTTTCAACACCTAAATCAGCATAGAGCATTCTGATCATTTCTTTAAGTTCTTGCACGTAGGGATAGTCATCTTCATATTCCACACAGAGCAATGAATCCTCTGTCAAAAAATAATTGTCGTGATCTGGATACTCGGGCTCTTCAACATCAAAAGTCCAAATATTAAATTTTCCTTTTAAAAAAAGTCCAAATTGTTCAGATTTTACGAAGTCTAATTTCACCGTATCATCTTCACATAACCAATAGGCTTGAACCCAAAATTGAAATTGCTCTACATCGAGCTCATCTTTTTTCCATAAATCAATATCTAAAAATGCCGTTCTTTGGTCAGGAGATAAACGTGGAAGATACTCGGCCACTCGTTCGACCGGGAGAGATTTAATCGCTAAATAAAGGGGCTGGACAGGTAAAGGGGCGAGTTCGTATTTTTCATCCACCAAAGTTTCAATCTGATCGATGGTGCGATAGCTTTCTGCTTCAGTCGATAGAATTTTAAAAAGATCTAATTTATCATTTTTTGTCATGAACTTTACCTATTTGGGAGATATTTTTGCTTTAAGAATAAGGAAAACTACCATTAAAACTTAATTATTTCAAGATGTTACATTACGTTTCTTCATCTGTTAAAACTGAATAATCCCAAGCACTTAACTCATAGTAAAAAAATTTCCAGAGTCGTCTCAATTTATCCGATAAGTTTTCAATGAAAAATCTGTTGCCCATCCTCCTTATTTCCACCCTTTTACTTCCAAGCATTGCTTGGGCCAAACCCAACAATGAAAGTCATGAACTCGTAAATAAATCACGCTCTTTGATGAGTGAATTTTTATTAATGAGTGACGGTGTGGGAAAAAAAGAAATGATTGATAAATTTGGCACAAAATGGATAGACAACACCAATCGTTTTCTAAAGTCGGCCGTTAGAAATAAAGATTTCATGAAAACTCCCGAAGCTTTAAAACTGATGAAGTCTTCGACCATGCTCACAAACTATCTGGCCGTCAAAAATCATTTCGACAAATGTGTCAAAGACCAAAAAAATAAAAGGCAATTAGCTCAACGAACGTTAGATGTGATCCTGCAAAACGACAAAGAAGTTAATCCATGCCAACCTATTCTCTCTGGTTTTAGTGACTTTAAAAGTTTTCAACAACAAAATATTAAATTGATGAAAAAACTGATCACTCCACAGTATGAAAGTGAAATTAAAAAACAGATTCTCACCAATACCACTCTGGCATATTTACGATTTCAAAGAAAATTTGATGACTCGGCATTTAAAGC
>JAKLJM010000148.1 GCA_023151145.1 Bacteriovoracaceae bacterium
CAAAGATCTAAAATAAAGTGATCTATTTCTTCCTTTTAGCCATAATTCATCAACAGAGCAAACTAATAACTGATACATAATTACCTTTTATTTTTTTTAAATAGAAATGAGTTTTCCTTAATCACAGACTGAAGACCTTCTACTAATCCAAGAAATTCTTCTTGAGTCGTCAGAGCACTAAACGATAATCTGATCACATGTTTATGCCATTTATCTTCAAGACCTAGATGTTTGAAAGTTGCGTTGAAGCCTTTAATTCTTGAACTACAAGCTGCGGTAGAAGAAAGATAAATATTTTTATTTTCACATAGTCTTAAAAAAACATCACTTGGAATTGCTTGCGAAGTAAATGTTAAGATATAAGGACTGGTCTTCTTAAAAGGAAATTCAAATCCCAAATCTAAGTCTGTTAAAATTTGTTGAAGTTCTTGATTCATTTTCTTAATTTTTTCAAAACTCTCACCCATTTTTGTAAACGAAAGTTCCGTCGCTAAATGAAAGGCTTCAAGCAAGACCACGTCTTCTGTCCCAGAAAAAAGTCCACCTTGTTGTCCACCACCAAAAAAGATAGGCGAATAGTTTTTAGCACTTTTTACATAAAGCCCAGCAACACTTTTAGGCCCTCCCATCTTATGAGAGGAAACAGTCACCGAATCAAAAAAATTATATTCTTCCTCAATTTTTGAAAACGATTGAGAAGCATCAAGATGAATAAGAAGATCAGGATTTTTTAATCGCGCGGCTAAAGCAATTTCTTTAACGGGATAGAGCTGACCTGATTGATTATTTACAGAGGTGAGAACAATTAACTTAGTTTTTTCAGATACTAAATCGACGACATCCTCTACAGCCATTTCTTTATGAGAATTTAAAACAATCGATTTTAGTTGATAGCCTTTTTTACCGCATTCTTGAACTGGTTTCACCACGCTGGGGTGATCGCCTTCAAAATAGATAATCTCAAAATCCTTAGGATTTGTAAGATGTAAAAGTGGGGCCAAAATGGCCACATTATTTGATAATGTCGCAGACGTTGTGAGGATAAAATCCCCTTCTGCTTTGAAATATTTATGTAAAAAATTCAGCCTCAATTCTTCTATTTTTTTACGTAAACTTTGCCCATACTGATGGGCAGCCCCCGGATTACCGAAAGAGTTTTTATAGCGATCATTCAAAATATCAATAACTTCTGGATAAATCCGACTAGAAGCTGCATGGTCAAAATAATACATATCACTTCATAACACACTTCTGAAAATGAGGCCATGCTATTCCCTAATCAAATCTCAATTTGAATAATTTTTAAGATCTTGCTATAAGACGATCAAATTTTACGAGGAGATCGTCAATGAAAGCTTTATTTATGCTCGCTCTTGTCACTGTATCTTCAGCTCTTTTTGCTCAAGAAACTCACGACTTAACTGTCGATAAATGTTTTAAAAAGGCAAAACGTTATTACTCACAAAATGCCCAGCCCTCTGATGTTCCAAGAGAAATTCAATTAGATCAAATTTTACCGGCGAAAGAATTATTAAAAGATTTGACTGGTAAATCAATTGCTTCATTCAACGAAGACAAACTTATTTACCGTGCAACTGGTTCTTACCATAGTGGCTATTTTATTGATTTAGTCGTGGTGGATTTAAAAACCTGCCTGGGTGAAGAAATCATCAATATTTATTCAGAGTGATAACAAAAAAAAGGGCTTCAAATTTGAAGCCCTTTTTTTATTCAGAAATTTCTTCAGCGTTTTCTACTGCTGGAAAATAATGACCTTTGGAATTGATCTTGTGTCCTGCGGGAATGGCTACACCTAATTCATCAATCGACAATACGCTAGCTGGTAAATTCAAAGACTCTCTTAAACGATCCATCGTGCTTGGAACAAATGGGTATAACATAATCATGATATTTTTTAAGACATAAAAACAAGAAAAGAGAGCATCTTTTCTTTGTTCTTCATCAAAACGATCATCATGAGGTTTGAATTGTGTGAATAAACTATTTACTTGGCGAGCATAGTTTTCAATGGCAAATAAAAGTGTGGAATATTCTGCTTTTTCCATTTGTTTTAAATAACGAGTAACAATTTGCATTGTTTCTTTTTCCACTTTATCCATCAACTTGCCATCTGGCACAGCTCCATCAAACTTTGAGTGTACTGCAGAAATAGGTTTTTCAAAGGCTGCATTTAAAGGACCAGCAAGAAATTTATTTCTTTCATTGAATGTATTGAAATCAAAATTTGAAGGTTTTTCTGCTAGAGATAAAAGTGTTAAAAAGTATCTAATTTGATCAGCATCGTATCCTTTTTCATTCAGTAATTGATCTGCTGTATAGAAATTCCCTTTTGACTTACTCATTTTTTCGCCATCTACCATTAAATGGTAAACTGCATAGACATCCGTTAATTGTAATTCTCCAGCTATTGGTTGTCTGTTAATTTCAGCCTGTGTCCCTAACCAAAGCGCACCTTGCATGAGTACATAAAAATAAACGTTATCAATACCAATAAATTGATAAATTTTTGCTTCTGGATCAGTCCAAAAATCTTTATATTCCTCTTCTTTTCTTCCAGCTTTTTTTAATGCTACTTGCGAAAATGCGACTGGAGCAATCAAAGAATCCGGCCAGACATACATCGTTTTGTTCTTTAAATCTGGATCAATGTCTGTGGGCATTGGAATACCCCAAAGAACATCACGAGTGATTGAGCGATGGGCCCAACCATCTAACAAGCTACAAGAGACTCCCTTGTCTTCAAGAATTTTTTTTATTGAATTCATGTCCGCTTTATTTTCACATTGAACGACAACTTTTTTTCCAGGAGCATAACGAGATTTATGTTTAGGAAATGTTTCTTTTAGTTCTTTGTACAAAGCTTCATGAGTATTATCAAACTGAAAAGCTGGCTGAACTGTTTCATTAACTTCATTAAAAACAACTGTGCGCCATTTACTTTTTTTAGTTTGAATCCAATCTTTCAATTGATCGGACACTTTCCACATATCTAACCACCAATGAACTGTATCACGTAGCTCTGGTGTGGCGTCTGAGAGCTGAGACTTTGGATTGATAAGCTCGGTTGGCTCATAACTAGCCCCACAATCTTCGCATGAGTCTGAATAGGCTTTTACGTTCGTACAATTTGGATTTGGACATTTTCCTACAACATTTCGATCTTGTAAGAAACGATTTAATTTGGGATCAAACCATTGCTTAGAAACTTTTTTATTCAACATTTCATTTTTATGAAGCTTTCTAAAAAAGTTTTGAGAAAGGTCACTATGAATGGGAAAAGCTTCAGGGCGAGAAGTCCCAGTGAAGACGTTATAAGAGATACCATAGTTCTCTAAAGTAGTTTTTTGTTTGTGATGAATACCATCAATGAACTCACGTATAGGAATTCCGGCTTGCATTGCAGCTACTTCTGACGTTGATCCATGATCATCATTACCGGAAACAAATAAAACATTCTCTTCGCCAATCCACATTCTTAAAAAACGGGCCATGACATCTGGTGGAATGACTGCTCCGGCCAAGTGACCTAAATGCAAAGGGCCGTTCGCATAAGGCATACCGCCTGTGACAACCGCTTTTTTTGGTCGCTTAAAGTTAGCAATGACTGATTTAACATCTGTTGGTGGGGTGTATTGTTTATTCATGAGTTGAATTTTAGCGAAAAAGCCAATTTCTGGCCACAAAAGATGCGCTATTTCTTGGCAGAGCGAATTTTTTAAGTGAAGCTTTTATAAAATATGTTTTATCAGCAACGACAATGGAGGTTTTTGTGAAAAAATTCTTAGCACTTTGTGCAGTTCTCCTTTCGACTTCTTTATTTGCGGCCGGCCTTAGTGGCGGTGATACTTTTACCAATGTTGACCTAGATGGTAGACTATCTGTTTCTTGTCATGGAAATCAAGGTGGACCAAGTTACGGTGTGGCCAATTGTGGTATGAATATTTTAAATCCAGGAGAATACTCATTCTTCGTTGGACCAAAAATTGATGCAGATTCTGTAAGCCTTCAAGCTACTTGGGAAAACGGTAAAAAAAGCAAAGTAAAAACTGAAAAGTATGATGGCAATACAGGTAAGAGTAAAAAATCTTTCAACCTATGGATTGCAACATTACTTCAACGTCCATTGCTTAATTCTGGAAAAAACACTGTCGCATATAGCTTAACAAAAAATGGAACAGTGGTTGAACAAGGTGAATTTATCGTAAACGTTGTTTCTGGTGGTACTCGCTATTGCCAAAGAACAGGTTTCTACACTTCATCAAATAATCAAGACTGTGCTCAACCCGCGCAATTTTGTGATCGCTATTTTAGAGATAATAACTATTGTCAATAATCAAAAAGGCCCGCTTCTGCGGGCCTTTTTTAAAGCTTAGATATATTCAAATCCAAAGAATTTCCCAGCCACATCACGGCATCAGTGTGATCAACATAATCATCTCCAGTCAATGGATGAACCAATACAGTAAGTGATCCTCTATTTTGCATTAACCAAATGACAACTTCTGCGAAAATTTCAGTTGGGAAATTTGCCTCAAACATCGGCATTGGATGAGGGCCTACTGGAATAGGAATAAGATCTCCCACAAAAAAAATTTTTGTCGAAAAATGTTCGCGCATTTTATTTCGAAGTTTTTCAGCATCATTTCTGTGCTCTATTGAAAAATAGATATGAGCATCAAATTCACGAGGGAAATTTTTTGGTAACTGTTTAGAATTTACTTTAAAGTCTTGCATAGATTAAAAATGGGGAGCTTTCGCTCCCCTATGGAAATTATTTTAGATTTCTTAATACGTATTGAAGAATCCCACCATTTTTAATGTAGTTTAATTCATCAGCAGTATCAACTCTTGAAGTAACCATCGTTTTTGTGACTGATCCATCTTTTTTAGTGATGACCATCTCATACTTCATCATTGGCTTGAATTCGCCTTGAGGAATTAAAGAGATCGTCTCTGTACCGTCTAAACCTAATGTTTTTCTATCAGTTCCCTGTGGGAAAACTAATGGTAGAACGCCCATACCAATAAGGTTTGATCTGTGAATTCGTTCAAAAGATTCTGTCACTACAGCTTTGATCCCTTGTAACATTGTTCCTTTTGCAGCCCAGTCACGAGAAGAGCCAGTTCCGTATTCTTTACCAGCAATAACTACGAGTGGAGTTTTTTCAGAAACATACTTCATCGCTGCATCATAGATGGCCATTTTATTACCACTCGTCACATGAATTGTGTCTCCACCTTCTGCACCACCAAGCATTTCGTTTTTAATACGAATGTTGGCAAACGTTCCTCTCATCATCACTTCATGGTTACCACGACGAGACCCATAAGAGTTAAAATCTACAGGCTGAACACCTTTTTCTTGCAAGTAAGCTCCAGCAGGTGAAGATTTTTTGATATTTCCAGCAGGTGAAATATGGTCAGTGGTAATAGAATCACCAAATAAAGCAAGTACGCGAGCGTTTTTCACTTCGATTGTATTGACAGTTCCACCAGCGATATCTTCAAAGAAAGTAGGATTTCTAATGTAAGTAGAATCCGGTTCCCAAGCATAGAAATCCCCTTCTGTGGTCTTAATGGCTTGCCAGTACTTATCGCCATCAAACACGTTGTTGTATCTAGCTTTAAACATCGCTGAAGTTAATTTCGAATTTAAAATCGAATTGATTTCTTCATGAGTTGGCCAAATATCTTTTAAGTAAACATCTTTACCGTCTTTTGATTTACCAATGACATCTGTCGATAAATTAATATTTACGTTTCCTGCGATTGCGTACGCAATAACTAATGGAGGTGAAGCCAAGTAGTTTGCTTTAACGTCTGGATTAATTCTTCCTTCAAAGTTTCTGTTACCTGATAATACAGAAGTCACAACTAAGTTGTTAGCATTAACCGATTTAGAGATATTTTCTGGAAGTGGCCCAGAGTTCCCGATACAAGACATACAACCATATCCTGTAAGCGTGAAACCTAATTCATCTAAAGATTGTTGAAGGCCAGCTTCTACTAAGTAGTCT
>JAKLJM010000149.1 GCA_023151145.1 Bacteriovoracaceae bacterium
CATGGCATCACCGATATATTTATCAAGTGTACCGTTATGTTCAAAGAGAGTGTCGGTCATCATGGTCATATACATGTTGAGCGCTTGAGATAATTGTTCTGGAGTTAATTTTTCAGAGATGGTGGTGAAGTCTCGAACGTCAGAAAAGAAAACCGTAATATTTTTCTTTTCACCACCGAGGCGCAATTTCTCTGGATTTTTCAAAAGGTCATTAATAATACTTGGGGCAAGGTAACGGGAAAAAGTCCCTTTAATTTTTTGTTTTTCTTTGTTTGATTGATAAAAATGCAAAAAAGTAGACCAAGAATAACAACCAAGAACGGAAAACATACTGAAGAATAACTTATTATTGTATCCTCGTGGAATAAAGTAGTAAGCATCGATCAAAAACATGGCGCCTAAGATGACATTGACGAAAACAAAATCGAGGATGGCGTTATTAAAGATCATGATGATGATCATTAAGCTTGTCCCAATTAATAACATGGCCCAGGTCACTTTATTTGAATCTTCATTGTTCACATAGAATCTTCCATCTAGAAGCATATTGAGCATGTTCATGTGAAAAATTACCCCCGGAAGCATTTGGTTTACCGGAGTGTTTCGAAGATCGTGAGCACCAAACGCCGTTGAGCCAACGAAGACGACTGTGTTATTAAAAAGTTTCTTCATTTTTGGATCATTATCAGGACTTTTAAAAATATCAAATATTGAAACGATGGGAAAATTCTCTGTGCCACCAAGCCATCTTACTTTGGCTTCTCCATTCTGATTTAAATAGACTTTACCATTCTTTGTTGAAAGATAAGCTCCATCAATACTTGGAACTTCTAGCGTAAAGTTATCACCTGTAAAATGTTGATAGGCGAGTAAGGAAAAAGAGGGAACATAGATTTTTTCAACATTGGCAACCAGCTGATAATGTCTAAAAACACCATCGTGATCAGTCGATGCTTCAATATGCGCTAGAGGTGCTTCGGTACTTGTCAGTTCGTCGATAGGAAATACCTTTTTTTGAACAACGTTTTCTAGTAACCATTGATCAGAGCTAGATTTCGCATTCATGGACATAAAGTACATAGAGTCAGGGAGTTCACTAAAATATTCATTGGCATTTTCCGAATTCATCGTCATTTTAGGGCCGACGGAATAAGGAAGAATAACTTTTCTATTGGGATCACTTTGAAATCTTTTGATAGCCTCGGCAAAAGCAGTGTCACTTGAAGGTTCGCCCTTACAAGACACTTCAGGCTCTGAAAAAAACACGTCGAAAGCCACGACCTTAGCACCATAATTATTTAATTTATCAACTAAATCGGCCATGCGAGTTCTAGGCCATGGCCATCTGCCAACTTTATTTAAACTTTCATCATCAATAGCGGCCAATACAATTCTTTTATCTTGAGCGGTGGGAGGAGGAAGGGTGAGTTTCATTCTTAAATCAAAAAAACGTTCTTCAAAAAACGAAGCATAACCCTTAGAGAATTCTGTACTAGATACAGTTGGATCGCTTTCTCGTAAATAAAAAGCTAGAAAACTACTGTAGGCCGAAAATAGAACAATCGTTCCAATCCCAACGTATTGGATCCATCTAAAAATCATGAGAATTCTCCTCGTGAGGATTTATTATTTAAAATTGGTATTTGATTTCAGTTAAAAATATACTTTTCTTATATTCATATGTTTCACTCTTTGAGGTGTTTTGAGTGAGTTCATAATTAAAATTAACTTTTAAATTTTTAGAAATATCGCGAGTGATATCAACGGATGCCGCCAGAGTTTTTTCCATCCCTCTGGTATCGGTTTGTTCTTTAGTATCTAGAAAAGTAGAAGAGAGAGCGAATCCTAATGTGTATTGAGGCATAAACTCAGGTATCAAATAATCGAGGCGAAAAAGATACGAGTCAGTGCTATTATTGGTCGCATTGTAGTTGTCGATAAAATCGGCAGAAAAAAGAACAATCATCAAATGCTGATTTTTAGTGAAGATCGTTTGATCCAGTGAAAGTGACGTCGTTTTGTTGTTTAAAGTTTCTAAATATGCCGCATAGTCTTTAAATTTGTATTTAATAGTGGTCTCACCAGCGCTAAAAAATCTAAATTTTTCACCGAACATAAATGATTGAGAAGTCGCATATTTTGTGCGCTTTTTCTCTTGGCTTTTATCTCGAGCTGTATAATTTCTCTCAATATCAAAAAGAAAGGATGCAGGCTTTTGCCAAAGAGTGTGTTCAAAACGATTTCTTAGAGCATAGGTGAAGAGATAAGAGTTATTTTGATAAACAGTAGCGTTTTTACTATCAGAATATTGAGTGTATACCACTCTTAGATCTGGAGAAATGATGATACGTTTTTTAAAAACAAAATCTCTTTTTCCATAGCCTTCAGTTTCAAAAATATAGGATTCTTTTTTCGACTGAGTTACTGTGGATTGATCATTGGCCAAGGTAACATTGGTGTCGAATTTGATTTTTTGTGCCAGTGTTAAGACATAACGATCGGGATTAATTTTTCTTCCATTCGCCATGGTATTAGGATCAAGCTTAAATTCATTAAGAAGTTCTTGTATACGCAATTGAATTTCAGAAGCGACCACTGTTGTGCGATCAGTATCATAAGCTTGACGTAGCAGAGGAATTACATATCGATCAGTGATCTTTTCTACTGCCTTTGTTTCTCTGGCCATGGAGAGTAAAGTTTCGGCCAATTGAAAACGAGCGATTTGTAAAACTTTTTCATCTGATTTTCTATTCTTAATAATCGCCATATAAGCTTTTTTAGCTTCTTTATATTCTTCAAGAGTTTGTGAAATATGGCCGACGTAATAAAGTGAGTTGGCACGGTTAAAATTTAACTTAGCTGATTGAGAAAAAGCCATGCGAGCTTTTTTGATGTCATTGGAGGCATAGTAAGCTTGTCCAAGTTCATAATATAAATCAGGAGCATCGTTTTTTAATTGAGCCGCTTTTTCTAAAGCTAAAATCGCTTTATCAAATTCTTGCAAACGAGCTTGAGTTAAACCTTCGAGATAATATTTGGTACTTATTTTATCTTCTGTGAATTGAATAGCTTCTAAAGTAGAGAGTGCTTGTTGATAATTAGAAGTCTTAAAAGATTTATAAAATTCTTCTACACTTTGTGCATGAACAACATTGGATGATAAAACAGCTAAAGCTAAAAAACCAAATTTGATTTTTTGAGATTTCAATAAATCCATTTTCATTTCCCTTCCTTGGGAGACATAAAAAAGCCTAAGAATGACTCTTAGGCTTTTTGGTGTAACTCTATAAATTAATTATACTTATTGTGCGTTAAAAATAAAGCGAACTCTTGAGTTAGGATTATTTACTCCTGTCTCAGTAGTCTGATTAATTGTGTTGGTTATTGATTGAATTTTATCAGTGGCCAGGGAATCAATTTTAGTTGGGTCTATTAATGTTGTCCCACTAATTCCAGTTGGTGGTGGCAGTAGTCCAGTTCCTATTAAGGGCATACTTCCCGGAGCGATAAATCCTGGAACGATTGATAAATTTGGAAGCGGCAAGGTTGCAATCGGTTGAGGAGCTGAAGCAGGAGTTCTGCCGGGTTGAGTACCTGAGCCTGCAACTTTAGTATCAGATGTTGGAGTCACGACAACGAATTTTCCATCGTCAGTCAACTTTGTCCCTTCTGGTGCTCGGTAGCCACCGGTAGCTACGTCAATTTTTCCAAAATTTGGCGGCAAGATAAATGTTTTCGTGTTGGCATCAAATTGCGCATTTTGTGGAGGAGGGATGACGTTAACTGTGGCAAGATCCACAACAGATCCGGCCGGAAATTTAATGGCTCCAGTTTGTTGGTTATAAAATCCTTCTGCCGGTCCATCTGCTTTAGGAACGACTTTTTCAATGTCTTTAGAAATTTTATCAATTCTTTCTTTTGAATCCCCAGCTTTTTCAACTTGAGTATCTAATCCTTTGGCATTTGAAGAAAATAAGGCAGAGTCTGCACCTGGAGGAATAGGGGATTTGTAATTTTTGGCTTGATCGTTTGATTCAGTTGGTTTCCCTTCTTTAGAACCAGTCCCTTTTGTGCCATCTACAGGTTTTTCGATAACACCTGACTCATTAACTTTTAGTGTTTCTAATTGTTGAGGAGCTAGAAGTGTCGGAACGAGTGCTCTTTCAGAAATTTGAGTGACCGCAGAGAATTGTCCTTCTTTTACTAAAACAGCTTTTTCACTGGAGACAACTCGTTCAAGGGAATCTTGACTGAAATCGCGTCCACGAAATTCTTTTTCAATACCGGCCATCGCCACGGCACCTTCAAAAGTAATCAATGAAGTGTTTTGATTGGCTTCGTTAAAGTTAACTTGAAAATCAGTTCCACGAATCCCCATGGCAGCTGATTTTGTTTTGATATAAAGTTTCGATTTACTTTTATCATCCATTTGCATGTAGTCTTTAGTAACTTTTGAACGCAATTGTCCTTTAACCAGTGAAATGATTCCTGCTTCATTTTTAGGGAAAGAAGCAATTTCCATTTCTGATTTTGGACCTAAGTTCATTTGTGATTTATCAATAAATAAAAGTTTTACGAAACTTTTATCTTGAGTGGTAATCTTTGCACCCTCTGGAAGCCATTGATCGATCTGGACTTGCACGGCTTTTCCATCTTTAAAGAATGCATTGACCGTTCCTTTTAAGATGATGACTTTTGCCACGCCATTTTCATTGGCATGAATATCCATCACCGAAAGGAAAAGTAATGTACAAATCGTCATGAGTATTTTCATAGCCTTATCCCAAGTTAAAATCACTAGCTTATCTAAGCGCTCTACGTATCCTTTTCGTCATTATAAGACATGGCTTAAATAAATTTATAACTAGTTAAAACCAGGTACAAATACTTAAAAACACTAAAAAAAATGGCAGGAATTTGAGGCGTTTGGGGACTTTTAGAAAAGAACTAAGCCGGCGCGGATAAAGACAAATGTTCCGGTGAGGTCGTGAGAGTCTTTGCTCGAAAGAGTTTTGACTTCTTTAAAGTTGGAGGCATCAGTGAGATAAACTTTATAACTTTTCATATAGGTTACCCCAACTTCTAAAAAGACAGGATGCATTTGTTTGTAAGGAAGATCTTCTTCAAACCCAAGAAAAATTCCAGCGCCAAAGTTTTCAAAACTAATTCTTTTCTCAGCATTAAAATTTGATCCTGAAGTAACGTTATCCATGACGATTGTTTGTAGTCCCCATGATGGTCCACCACCCACATAACTTCGCCACTGATAATAAGTCGGGAGAGGCAACAAATATTTTATATAGGGACTAATGGCTACAAAACGGTAATGTCCATCACCGCTCACGGTGGAATTGTCGATGAGTTTTAAGCTTAAGTCTTCAACTTTCCCATAACCAATATCTGATAAGAATCCAAATTCAAAAGGAGCAAGTCGATAGCCAAATCTGGTGGTGACACCAAAGGCTTTTGACTCCGTTTCATCTTCAATTTCACCGTCGTCATTTTGTTCGAGATAACGAGTTTTAACAGAAGCAGAGGAATAACCTAATCCGGCAGATAAAAAGAACTCACGATCAAAGGCATAACTGTTGGTAGAGTAATAAAAAATGGAAAATATGATGAGTACTAAGATTTTCATTCTTAAAACTCCAACCGTGTGTACAACATAGCACCTACGTTATCGGGGTTTTTTATATCGGTTGTCGGTATGATTAATGTTTTACCTTTAAAGAGCGGAAGCATGGTCATTGGGTTCATTAAATGACCAAAAAATGAAGCGAGAGGATTTCCGGTATTTAAAAGGTACATAGAAAAATTTTCAATTCCTAAGCCTAGAATTGAACCAAGAACGGGCGTTTGATACAGATCTTGAACCGATGCTGGTTCGGTAAAAATTTCGATCGTAAATTCAAAAAGGGCAGAAGTAATAAAAGTCATATTGAACGCTTCAATTCGCGAGTATCCGTCGGCCCGATAAAATAAATAAATTTGTGATCCCGAAATAGGATGAACAAACCAATTCCAAAATGGCTCATCTTTGTGAGAGCGGTCGAGATATTGATATTTATAAGATGAAAGTCGTTTTTTAGTTTCGGGGTCTGGTACCGGAGAGTTGGAGATGACTTCTTCATTCCTGATCGCTAATTGCGATGAATCAGATAAATTGGCCTGTGCTGATTGAACTATACTACAGCAGGTGAAAATGAAAACCAGCACTATAGCATTCTGCAGGTACCAAGGATACCAGTCCTTAGCTCCTGAGAGAGTGAATATGGCCTTTGTTTTAATTTTCATTTGAAGACTTTTTTAGTAAAATTTTGATGACGCTTTAATTGAGTCAGCTTTTAACATAATAATAGATTTGAGGATACGCTTTCCTGGTGTAAATTGATAGTTTTTACAGGTTTTTTAGACTTAATTTTTGATTAAGTAATAGGTGACGAAATAGTAAGATAGTGGTTATAAAAGTAACCATGGAATTTAGTAAATAAATATTCAAATAACTAAATAAGAGCAGGGACTATGTCTAATAATTTAGAACAAGAGAAAATGGGTTTTCATCAATTTGTTTGTGATCTTCAAGATCAAATAACCGCAGAAATGAAGCGAATTGATCCTGCAATAAACTTACTGGAAGATAATTGGCAACGAACTGATCATAAGGGATTACCTGGTGGCGGTGGACGAACGAGAGCGTTTGAGGGAGTGGTCTTTGAAAATGCCGGCGTTAACACTTCTTTGGTTCATGGCTTTATTGATCCTAAATTCGCTCAAGCCTTAGGAGGAACCAATGACTCCATGTGGGCCGCTGGAATTTCACTCATTATTCATCCGGTTAATCCGAGGATTCCTACCGTCCATGCAAATTTTAGAATGATTCAAGCTGGAGAGAAATTTTGGTTCGGAGGCGGAGCTGATTTAACACCTTATTACCCAAACGTTGAGGATTTTCAGTACTTTCATCGTGTATGGAAAGAAGCATTAAGTCCTTACGGCGAATATGAAAAAATGAAAAAGACCTGCGATGAATATTTTGTGAACCATCATCGTCAAGGTGAAATGCGTGGAATTGGTGGATTCTTTTTTGATCATTATAATTCAGGTGACACGCTTAAAGACCTACAATTTGTAAAAGATGTTGCCTGTCAGTTTATCAAATCATATTTTCCTATTGTCGAAAAACGTTTAACAGAAGAATTTACTGAAGAGGATGTTGATTTTCAACTTCATCGTCATGGTCGTTATGTGGAGTTTAATTTGCTACATGATCGTGGAACGATGTTTGGTTTAAAGACAAATGGTAGAACGGACTCCATTTTGATTTCACTTCCAAAACGTTGCAAATTCTCTTATCAGTACAAACCGAAGGTTGGATCAAAACACGAAGAAATGATGAAATATTACTATCCACAAGAGTGGGCATAAGTGCTTAATTTAGTTTTTCTTCTTATTACCACCCTTATTTGGGGTTTTGGTTTCATTGCCACCAAATGGACTTTTCAAGACTTTGATGGTTTCTGGTCACATGCCTTAAGATTTTTATTTGCCGGATTTTTTTCTTTGCCATTTTTATTGTGGAGAAAAAGTTTTTTTAAAAAAGAATTATTAAAAAAATCTTATTTTGCTTCTTGGTGGCTTTTTGGGGCTCTCTTCTTTCAGACCATTGGTCTTTATGAAACGACTGTTGCTAAAAGTGGATTTATCACAACCATGTACGCCTTGTTTACTCCTATGTTTGGAATGTTCTTTTTAAAGAAAAGATTTCATCCGAGTTACTGGTTATTGGTGCTCACTTCAATAATGGGTGTGGCGCTATTATGTAATTTGAATTTTCAAGAATTTAATAGGGGAGATTTTTGGACACTTCTTTGTGCCATGGCCGGTGCTGGTCATATTTTATACGTTGAAAAAGTCGCACCAAATCTGGAAAGTGCCATTGAATTTAATTTTTTGCAAAGTTTATTTATGGGATTAAATTCATTGGTGGTGGTCTATTTTATCAAAGGGCCAACAGATATAAGTGTTTTATTTGATGCTCAAAATCTTTATAAACCATCAGCGCTAACAGGCCTATTGTATTTAAGTTTATTATCTTCAATGGTTGCTTTCACTCTACAAATTGTCTCACAAAAGAAAATGCCAAGTCATATTGTGAGCATGATTTTTCTTTTAGAGTCACCTTTTGCCGCTTTTTTTGGTTACCAGTTTTTAGGGGAGACGTTATCGGGATTAAATTTAATGGGATGTGCTTTAATTTTGATTTCGGTGGGCTTGATTCCTCTAGCAGAACATTGGAAAAATAGATCAATTATTTAACGAATAAGACAAAAAAAACCCCACTTTTCGTGGGGCTTTCGTTTTTTTACTTATTGTATTTTTTGTATACTTTCATAAGTTGTGATTTAACTTGTCCTTTCATATCTAATAAGAGAAGGATCCCGTCATTTTCACCGTTTTCATCACGGCCAATTAATGAAATTGTACCAGCTTTTTTATCGCCAACATAATATCTAAAAGATGCGATCGCTCCATCTACACCAACTTTAGCTGGGATAAATAAACCGAAAACTTCTTTTCCTGCATAAACAGTCATGTTGTTAAATTTTTCAATTGAAAAAGCAACGGCCGGAAGTGAACCACTAGCAACACCTGGAAGGTTTCTTCCACCTGGAAGTTTTTGTGGATCTAACATGTCTAAATTTCCATCGATTAAGTCTTTTAAGCCAATCGATACGTTCATTAAAGTTCCAGATGATTGAAGATCTGGTGAAATTTCTAAGTATGAATATTTATACTTAGGAATAACATATCTTAATCCACCGTCTAATTGAACATTTTCAAATACCATTGAGATCAAAAGTTGATCTTGCATTAAAGAAATGTTTGGTCCTTTAACACCTTCGATTTGGATGTTTGATCCGTTGTCTTTCCCACAGCCTGTAAAAGCAAAAAGAGAAAGAGCAAACATCACTACTGAAATTTTCTTCATAGAATGAAACATAGTGCTCTCCTGTTTGAGTAACTAGATTGATTGACGATGTAGGTTTTATCGGGATTCATTTTAGAAAGTTTAGTAGCAATAAGTGGAAATGGCCTATCCGAGTTTGCCGCTCGGATAGGTATTGGGGGAGTCTCAATCAATTGAGTAATGAATGTTTTAAAAGATTTACAGGTTTTTGAAATGGCAAAAAAGATTTAAAGTTAAGGATTTTTTTCATCAATAATTTTTTTTATTGCCAGAAAAAGTTCTTCGTCTGAAAGATTGAGTAATTCAGGCCGCTTTAGTTTTTCATCGATAATGATTTTTTCAATTCTAGCAATGATAGAAAGAAGAAATCCACAATCTCTGATGATCATAATAACCTCACTTAAAATAAGTCTAAGATATAAAGTTTGATATGTCAAACTTTATATCTTGTACTCATACTTGTTTAAGTTGTTTGTTGGCCTTCGATTG
>JAKLJM010000150.1 GCA_023151145.1 Bacteriovoracaceae bacterium
GATAATCCTCCACTGATTAGAGCCAAAACTGGTTATTTAGATGGTGTGGTTGGTTTAGCTGGTTATTTAGATCGCAAAGGATCAAGACCTATGGTATTTACTTTTCTTTACAACGGTGGATATGAAAAAGCTCTTGAGGCTAGAAATTTATTCGATCAAATTTTAATTAAGTTAAATAGTTTATAAAAATATTAGGTAAAAAATATGAGTCTTGCAGATAAAAAATTTCAGAAATTAACTCGTGAAGAAATGAAAGCTGGTCTTTTGGTCGCACAAGGTGCAACTGAGAGTGATTGCACCATTACGAATATTAAAATATTGGATTTAGTCACAGGAAAACTGTACCCCTCGGCGATAGCTATTTCAGGGAAATATATTGCAGGCGTTGGTTTAGAATATGAAAAGTTTCAAACCAAAAAAATGATTGATGGAAAGGGAGCTGTCGTTGTTCCTGGGTTTATTGACGGACACGTTCATATTGAATCTTGTATGATGACTCCTTTTGAATTTGAAGCCATGACATTACCACTTGGAACTACGACAGCTATTTGTGACCCCCATGAAATCACTAACGTCATGGGAGAAGAAGGATTTGAATGGTTTTTGCGATCAGCAGAACTCATGGAGCAAAATTTCTATGTGCAAGTTTCATCATGTGTTCCAGCTCTTCCTGGTTTTGAGACCAATGGAAGTGAGTTTAATGTAACCGCTATGAAAAAATACAAGGAAAGCCCACATGTTTTGGGACTGGCCGAAATGATGAATTTTCCCGGTGTGATTTATGGTGATGAAAATGTTCATGATAAAATTGAAGCTTTTCAAGATTTAAATTTAGATGGGCATGCTCCACTTCTTCGTGGAACAGGTTTGAATGCTTATATTTTCGCCGGAATAAAGAATTGCCATGAAACAGTTCTATTAGAGGAAGGGGAAGAGAAATTACAAAAAGGTATGAGTGTTATGCTTCGAGAAGGAAGTGTGGCGAAAAACCTTTTAAACTTGTCTCCTTTAGTAACGGAGTTTTCTTCTAGTCAGTGTTTTCTTTGTACTGATGATAGAAACCCATTTGAGATTTCTCACGAGGGGCATATTAGCTTTATGGTGAAAGAACTTATTCAGAAAGCTAAGATTCCACCGCACGTAGCTTATCGTTTATCTTCTTTTTCAGCAGCTAAACATTTTGGATTAAAACGAATGGGATTAGTTGCACCGGGAATGAAAGCAGACTTGGTATTATTAAAAGATTATTTAAACGTTGATATTCAAGACGTTTTTATAAACGGAAAAATTGTTAATCAGAAAGCATTAGAAGAAAAGAGCAGTGATAAATTGCAAAAATCTAAACCGCCTATCCGCAACACTATAAACAGAGAAAAAATTTCAACAGATGAATTAACTCTTCAATTAGAAATTGGGACTTATAATGTCATCGAAGTTGTTCCTAACGAAATTATTACTCATCATTTGAAACTAAAATATGACGGTCAGAAGTTTGAAACAGATGATGTTCTCTTCATGGCCAATGTTGAACGCTATGGAAAAAAATTAAAACCAGCACTTGGTTTAGTGAAAGGTTTTCAATTAAAAAGCGGTGCCATTGCGAGTTCTGTCGCCCATGATTCACATAATTTGATGTGTGTTGGAACAAATGTTGAAGATATGGCACTCGCCTTAAATACGATTAGGGAGTCTGGTGGTGGATTCGTTGTCGTTAATCAAGGAAAAGTTTTAGCTTTAGTAAAATTACCAATCGCAGGGCTTATGAGCCTAGATTCACATCATGAAATTAGTTCTGGAATAGAGAAGTTGAAAACTGCTTTCAAGTCACTTGGAATTTCATTGAATGAACCATTTATTCAATTAGCTTTTTTAGCTCTTCCTGTAATTCCGACTTTAAAATTAACAGATCGTGGTCTTGTTGATGTGAGTACATTCAAATTTATTTCTTTAAAGTCTGAGTAGAGATGGAAGAGACCTGGTATATCTACATTATTGAGACAGAAAAAAATAAACTGTACACTGGAATTGCGAAAGATCCAGAAAAACGGTTCTATCAGCACCTCTTTGACGCAAAGAAAGGAGCGAAGTTTTTTCGCTCTGATACCCCTGAGAAATTCGTCTATCTTGAAGTTAGCTTAAGTAAAAGCGATGCTTTAAAAAGAGAATTGGCCATCAAAAAATTGCATCGCTCTGCAAAGCTTGAATTGATTCAAAAATTTCTTGGAAAATAGTTTTTTTTGACTTATATCATTTGTATGACTAGAAAAACAGACAACTGGCAAGAAGCATTAGATCTACTCGTTAAAGGTAACGAAAACTTTTATATGGGAGCTACTCAGCATCCAGAACGAGGAAGAGAGACTTTGTTTGCTCAATATGTGCAGCAATTTCCTTTCGCTGCAATTTTAAGTTGTGCTGATTCTAGAGTAGTTCCTGAATTGTTGTTTGACGTGGGAATTGGTGATTTGTTCACATGTAGAATCGCTGGAACGGCCCTTTCAGATGCAGTAATCGGAAGTTTAGAATTCGCGGTTGAGGGTCTCGGAGTTTCATTATTAGTAGTAATGGGACACGAAAATTGTGGAGCTTTCAGAGCTTGTATTGAAAAAGAAGGTCATGCCAATGTTCGTGGAATTTCTTGGCAATTAACACCTGTCATTGAAGAATGTAAAAATCAAGGGATCACTGAGCCTGGTGAACTTTTAAGAGAATCTATTATATTAAATGCCAAAAAAGTCGCAAGACAGCTTCGCTCCCTAGGTCCAATCCTTGGCCCTAGAGTGACAAATGGAAAATTAAAAATTATTCCAGCTTATCATTCATTGTTAACAGGTAAAGTTGTCTTCTTTGATCCAGTAGATTAGTTTTTTTCTTCATCATCATCTCCATCATCGTATTCTGGATCATGAAAATGTTCTGGTTCTTTTTGATATTCTTCGAATCTTGTTTGAAATTCCAAAGGAATGTTGGAATCTACGGTTTCACTGAAGTTATAAGGGCAATTTAGGCATCCACTTTGACAGCAAAAGCCACGTTTAATGAGATACTCTTTCGTCAGGACCATTAATCCATCATCGTTATAATAAAAATCGATACCTTCTTCTAGTTTTCTCGTCATGGGTCCATTTTAGAGTTTCACAATAGCTGTGTAAATATCTCAGGAAAAAATAACTATTGTTGTATCCCAATGCTGTCGATAAACTAATATTATAATATTTATTGAAGGTGGGGATTATGGATAAGATTTGGGTTAAAAATTACCAAAAAGGTGTGCCTGAAAATGTAGAACATGAAATTAATAGCTATAGTTCTATTCCAGAAATTCTCGATGAGTCCTTTGCAAAGTTTTCACAAAGTCCAGCATTCACCTGTATGGGAAAAACTCTTACATACGCTGATATCGACGAACAAAGTAAGAGATTCGCGAGTTATCTTCAAAATGAACTTAAACTTCCACGAGGATCGCGAGTGGCATTGATGATGCCTAATATTTTACAATATCCTATCGCCCTTTTTGGAGTTCTTCGCGGCGGTTATGTGGCAGTAAATGTAAATCCTCTCTACACAGCTCGTGAATTAGAACATCAGTTAAAAGATTCTGGTTCAGTGGCCATCGTTATTTTTGAAAATGCTTGTCACACACTTGAGCAAGTTATCGCGAATACTCCCATTAAACATGTTTTCGTGACGAGTATTGGAGATATGTTAGGTTTTCCAAAATCGATGATTGTAAATTTTGTCATAAAAAATGTAAAAAAAATGGTTCCAGCTTGGAAATTAGATCGATATGAATCTTTTGTTGATGTGTTGAAAAAATCTAGTTCTAAAACTTTTGCAAAAGTTACATTGAAGCATGATGATATAGCGTTTTTACAATACACTGGTGGAACAACTGGTGTGGCCAAGGGGGCAGTGTTAACTCAAAAAAATATGGTGGCAAATTTATGTCAAGCTCGTGCTTGGATTAGTCCATATATCGAAGTAGGAAAAGAAGTCATCATAACTCCGTTACCGCTTTATCATATTTTTTCTCTGACTGCGAACTGCTTTACGTTTTCTACGGTTGGTGGACATAATATTTTAATCACCAATCCAAGAGATATTCCTGGATTCATTAAAGAATTAAAAAAATATCCGTTCACCGCAATTACAGGAGTAAATACACTTTTTAATGCTCTCTTAAATCACCCAGATTTTAAAATGGTGGATTTTAAAACTTTGAAATTGACTCTTGGTGGAGGGATGGCCGTTCAAAAAGCTGTTGCAGAAAAATGGCGTCAAGTTACCGGTAGAACTTTAGTTGAAGCTTATGGACTGACTGAAACAGCTCCAGCTGCTTGCATTAATCCACTAGATATTAAAGAGTACAATGGATTTATCGGATTACCTATTTCTTCTACAATTGTAAAAATTAAAGATGATTTTGAAAACGATGTAGCGATTGGAGAGATTGGTGAGATTTGTATTCAGGGACCTCAAGTTATGCAAGGTTACTGGAATAGACCAGATGAAACTCAAAAAGTAATGACGAAAGATGGTTTCTTTAAAACAGGTGATATGGGTTTTATGAATACAGATGGATTCGTTAAAATTGTAGATCGTAAAAAAGATATGATTTTAGTTTCCGGCTTCAACGTTTATCCTAATGAAGTTGAAGATGTCGTATGTTTACACCCTAAAGTTTTTGAATGTGCTGCTGTTGGAATGGCTGATGAAAGATCAGGTGAAGTTGTAAAAGTGTATATTGTTAAAAAAGATGAATCTCTAACTGCAGAAGAAGTTATCCATTTTTGTAGAGAGAATTTAACGAATTACAAAGTACCAAAAGCCGTTGAATTTAGAAAAGAACTTCCTAAATCCAACGTTGGTAAAATTCTTAGAAAAGATCTGCGCTAGCAGCCTCAATTTGTTCTGTAATATTTTGATTAATTAATTCTGCTTGCTTCTGAGTGTTTTCTAAACGCTCAGAGGCATCTGAACACTCAAGTTTCTCTCCAGAATCTAGATCGACGCAATCAATAGTTGTATTGGGTTCAAGCCCAAAATACTGTTCGGCACCTATGAAGCCTACACTAACAACCCCAGCACCTATAGCAGCTTTTTTGGGATCAATTGCTTTTATTTTTGCATAGAGTTTTTTGAAGAAACCAATTTTTTCACCTTTTTCATCGACGTCTTTTTTGAAAAGATCTTTTACACCATCGATTAATTTTCTAGGAGCTTCTTTGGCAAAGTTAATTGAAGCTTTCAATTTTTCTTTGGTAAAACCGTAAGCATGTCCAAAAAAACTTCCTGTTTTCTTAAAATATTCTTTCAGTGTTTGAACCTGATTGATAGGAAGAATTTCATTCCAAAAAATATCAGAATTTAATTTATAAACACCATAAGATGTTGTTTGTAATTGTGATTTATTTAATAGTTGATTGAGATCTTTTGATAATGTTTTAAGTTCATGGGCCAACTTTGCATCGGCAACATTAAAGCTAGCTACTTCAATATCTCTTTGAACAAATTGAATCATCTCTTTTAGGGCAGCTTGTCTAATGACACGGTCTTTTAATTTCCCTTCTTTTTCTAGGGTTTCATCGAATGCTTTCAATTCTTTTTTTAAGTTTTTTATTTCAAAATCTAAGTTTTTATCTTTTTTATAAAATATAAAAGTCTTATCAATGTCTTTCCCTTCTTTTTTGAAATTAAGTTTTACAACTTCTCGCTCTTTCGTTAATTCAAAATTCTTTAAGAAATTTAAATTGTATTGGAGTGAAATTCGTTCTTCTAACATATTATCTAATTCGACAGGATAAGATTCAAATTTTGAAATCCATCCATTTACGATTTCCAATAAAGCTTTGTCCTCGTCAGTTAATTGATCTACTTGGTTAAGAGATTTAATTAACGTTTTTGAATAGTTTTCTGTAATAAGTTTCACATCAGGTTCATTTAAAAGAAAATATGTAGGATACTTATGGCCGTGCCAATTTTTAAAACTCAGAGCAAGAGATTTTTTTAATTCAGCGAGTTTTTCTAGTTTTGGTT
>JAKLJM010000151.1 GCA_023151145.1 Bacteriovoracaceae bacterium
TTTGCAGCTGGTTTTTGGGTTTTTGCTTTTAAAACTAAATCCTAGGAAACGTCATGAATATCTTACTCATAGATCATGACGACTCCTTCATCTATAATATCAAAGCATGGTTGCAGACCACTCCTTGCCAATTAACAATTATAAACTATCACCAAATTCCAACAGATTTTAATTTTTTAGAATTTGATGGCATTATATTATCTCCCGGACCAAAATCTCCCAACGATTATCCTCGCTCTCTTGAGCTCTTGAAAACATCCACGCAACCGATCTTTGGTATTTGTTTAGGTTTTCAAATGATGATTACCATTCATAACGGTAACATTCATCCCTATAGTCCTGTTTTCCACGGCAAGACCAGTGCGCTGATACTTGAAGATAAAAAAATAAATATACCTACATTTGATCCATTGAAGAATTTTCTTGAAACGAATATGCTGGTGGCGAGATACCATTCCTTAGGTCTAAAAAAAGAAGAAATCAAATCGTTTTCGCCTTTACAAGACTTGATCTTCGCTTACACCCCAGATGAAATGGCCATGATTTTTTACGATTCAAAAAACCAACGACTCAGTTTTCAATTTCACCCTGAATCTTTTTTAACAGAGCATTCGACAATTTGGGCCGAAATAGTGAACAACTGGTTTCAGTCCTGCAAAAAAAAGAAAGATGGAGAAATCCATGTCTAAATCCCTTTATATATTTACCGATCGTCCTGGTATTTATTTAAAATCAACTAATTTTATCCACACTCAGTTTTTAGATAAAGAACAAGCTTTTCATTTTTTAAATCAATACGCTGGCAACGCTCCATTAGTTTTTCGATTGAATTTTGAAAGCATGAATAACGAAACAACCGCAACTCAATCCTGTTTGCATGATTTATATTTTGTCGATATTTTTGAATTAAAAGAATTTGAAGAAATCTCCTCAGACAAACTCATCGCCGAGTCAAACGACGATATTACGTTAGAAAATTTACGCCCACTTCTCTCCAAAGAAGAAACTTGTACTCATATACAAATAATTAAAGACAAAATCGCCACGGGGCATTTTTATCAAGTCAATTATTCGATCCCACTGACAGGCACGATCTCAACGAAAAAGCTTCCTCTAGATACTGAACAACTTTTCTTAAAAATGCGCAATGACTTTGCCGGGGATTTTCATGCGTTTCTTCCTTTGATCAACAAAAAAGGTGAAGAGAAATCTTTCCTCTCATTTTCTCCTGAACTTTTTATTAATATTTCTCATCAAGAGATTTCCACTTCTCCGATTAAAGGCACTGTTCGCCTAGGGAGAGAACAAGAGCTTCTCTCTTCTGTAAAAGAAGAAGCCGAACTTTCGATGATTGTCGATTTACTTAGAAATGATTTAAATGCTGTTTGCGATCAACCAGTCAGCGTCCTTGAACATCGTAAGCTTTTAACACTAAAAAATCTCACTCACACCTATTCCACCATTATAGGAAAAACCAGTAAAAATTTAGGTGATCTTTTAAAACTAATGCTTCCTGGCGGTAGCATTTCAGGGTGCCCTAAAAAAGAAGCAGTCCAAACGATCTATGCACTTGAGCCTTTTGCACGTGAACATTACACTGGGGTTTTAGGTCTCTTTCATCAAAATCATTTAATTTCTTCGATCGTTATTCGTACGGCGATTATCGATCATGAGAGGAATTTATTTTATAATGCGGGCTCGGGAATTGTTTATGATTCATCTCCAATTGACGAATACGAGGAAATTCTCCTCAAATCAAAATCACTGATGAAGAATTCTGCTTTCCTCAAAGAGAGTGGAGATTAATATGATCCACCTCTTATGCTCTACAAAAAGCCTTGATGAAGAGCTCTTGCAGTTTTCTAATGAAAATTTTTATCTTTTTGAAACCTTAAAAATAGAAGAAGGGAAATTAAAAGATCTCGATCTTCACCTCGTTCGACTCTTTAATTCCCTAAGTGTATTAAAGAAAACAATTCTTAAGTCGCAAACCGAACTTCACTCGATGCTGGATCTACTCTCCTTACCCCATACTGGACGATTACGTCTAAATTATTCCAACCACAATATTTGGGTAGAAATTTCTCCCCTTCCAAATTATAACGAAAACCTTAAATTAGGATTTGATGCTGAAGCTGTTGTTGACTCAAAAAATCACTTACTCCAGCATAAAACTCATCTATACGCTAAAAATAAGTCACTCTTAGAAAAACATCCCGAACTGGATGACATTATTTTTATTAATGAAGACGGCTTTCTCACGGAAACCACGAAAGCTAATATCTTTATTTTCGATCATCACAAACTACGGATCTACACTCCCCCCCTAAAATGTGGTCTATTGCCTGGAATAGAAAGACAAAAGTTATTAAGCCAAAAAAAAATATCCTGTCAAAACAAAGAGTACTTGATCTTAGAAAAAGAAGTCCGCAAGATAGAAGTTAATTCTTTAACGGATATTATGATAACTAATTCATTGATGGGAGTTAAGTTTGGGAAAATTTGGTAAGGCAATTTTGGTTTTTCTACTCATGATTAATGCTAGTTGTGCAACTGATTTCATTCCTCCCCGTGATTTATCGAAATCTGACCACTATGATGGCTCCCGTTTTTTTAATCCAACATTAAAAGAGCCAAAAACTTTTTGGGATTTTTTGAAATGGCGTTTAACTGCTAACACCACTGCTTGGCCTGAATTTCGACCATTAGAAAAAACTCCCGATCTAAGCGCCATCAAAGATGACGGGCAAATAAAAATCACTTTTATTAATCACTCTAGTTTTCTTATCCAAACAAAAGACAAAAATATTCTTACTGATCCAATTTGGTCTGAACGCGCTTCACCTGTGAGTTTTGCCGGCCCCAAAAGAGCCATGCCGGTGGGAATTGAATTCGATAAACTTCCAAAGATTGATCTGATTATTGTTTCACATAATCATTACGATCATTTCGATGTTAAAACATTAAAAACGATTTCAGACCGTGATAAACCACAAATTTTTGTCCCCTTAGGTGATAGGAAATATTTAGAGGATCATGAGATCACGAACGTCAAAGAGCTCGACTGGAATGATGTCATCAATTTAGATCAAGATCACCAAATAACTTTTTTAAAATGTCGGCATTGGTCGGCCAGAGGTCTAACTGATCGATTTAAAAGTTTATGGGGAGCCTATCATTTACAACTTAAAAATAAATCACTCTATTTTTCCGGTGACACTGGTTATGCCGAACATTTTAAAGAAGCTGGTGAAAAATTTCCTCATATCGATATTGCTCTCATTCCAGTAGGTTCCTATGAACCTAGATGGTTTATGAAGAATTTTCACTTAAATCCTGAAGACGCTATTATGGCCGCCAAGGATCTAAAAGCAAAAGTGAATATCGGCATGCACTTAGAGACTTTTCAATTAACTGATGAAGGCATCGATGAGCCAAGACAAGAGCTCAATCGACTCCTTAAAGAAAAATATCCCGATGTTCCCTTTATTGTCCTTAAAAATGGCGAGACGTGGAAAGACATAAAACCCTAGGTTATTTTTACACACATTCCCCTTAAATGAGATTCATTTGATATAGAGATCCTCAAAATACATTGGTCGTCATTTTGGGGAATCTTATGAAATTAATGATATTAGCAATACTGTTTTTGAGCATTGGCCTACAAAGTACACATGCCTATTTAGTGGCAAAAATCCCAAGCCTTAATGCCTCTCAAAATGAAAGTATCCAAAAAGAACAATCAAGCCATATTGTAGTCGCGGGCGCAGCCCATGAAGCGGGAATGCTTTTTATGCAAGCGGCGATTACTCGTGCCCTAAAATATCGAGAAAACTATCCAAACGATCAAATCATTTTTTATGCTCAACACGAAGGTGAAATTGGATATAACGAATCATGGTTGAAAAAGCGCGGTTTGACGATAGTTCACGCAGATAAAAAAGATTTAACTACTGAGAAATTTGTCGATCATTTAAAATCACTAAAAAGCATTCGTTCAATTGATTTTTTTACACACTCTGCTGCGAGCTATGGCATTCAACTCTCTTCAATTACTCGCGGAAAAATTGGCCCTGAAGATAAAAAAATTCGCGAAATAAAAAACAACTTAACAGCAGATGCAACGATAACTCTTAACGGCTGTAACTCAGGATTTTTTGTGGCACCGGCATGGAGTAAAGCGCTTGGTATCCCTGTCTCTGGCTCATTAACTTCGACAGACTTTCAAGAACTCAACAGTGACGGCAGCTTTTATTTAAATAATCTTGAATCAAAACCAGCGACTCCGGTTGCAACTGAAAATTCACTTAGTCATGGGACTGCTGTTAATTGTAAACTTGGTCTTTGTATTAGAATGAAGCCAGTCAATGGACCTTATAATGGTTACTGGGGCTCATATTATGAAGGAGGTTTACCTTTCTATAAATTATTTTGCTCTGGGGCTTCTAACGAAAAATGTGTTGCTGCTTATAAAAAAATGGCATTAAATTTTATCTCTACTAAATACTTAAATATTGATACCAGTTTTGAAGCCTATAAAGAAGTTGTTCAAGATATGCTTTGTCCAATCAGTGCCTCTAAGCCTTGGCGAGAAGAGTGCGTGAATGCCTTGAATCTTGTTGAAGCTGATCAAACGTTGGCCACTTACAATCCTTTTAGAGGAAAACAACTACAGTGTGATCAGAATGGTTGTAAATTCGAATTAGACTGCCCACTCTTTAAAAAAGAATGCCAACTGGTGAATACTCATTCTGGAAAAGCAACAACCTTAACTGAAGAGTACAAAAAATATTTGGAAGCTTTTTAAAAAAAAAGCCCCTGACGGGGCTTAATTATTCTTGTGCTTTCTCGCCTTTTTTATAAGTTGAGTAAACAAAAACTTTACCTTCAAAATGACTTAAATCGCGATCAATTTCTTTTTTAACATCATTCCAATCTAAACCACCAACTCCGGTTGCTAGCTTTGTTAGTGCCAAACTTTTAATTCCTTCTTGATTAAGCGCTTTCACTAAATTTTTTAGAGCATGATTAACATTTGGCAAACTCGCTCTTTGCGGATGCCCGCCTTCAAAAGGAGCCTCACCTTGAGTGAATAAACTGTAAATAACTGGAGTATCAACACCTTTCCAGGCCCAGACATCACCAGTTTTAGGAGAATGAGTTTTACAAAAATGTCTAAAATCTTTGTAAAGAGACGGGTATCTCTCACGCAATTCCAAACAAAGACCATTTTTAAAATCGTCGTTGACAGCTACACCGTGCGCATAAGCTTCTGCACCAGTTAGTAGAATGTCTCCCGTTACTTCTTTCATCATACTTATCTCCTTACAATTAGTATTCACTAGTCCATCATATGCAAAAATCAATGTTTCCAACATAATCTATATCATGAAAACTACTGGTTTTAAACAGCTCAATAGAAAATTCAACATAACTTAAGAATCATTTTAGTTCGTGCTTAGAAATGAAATATTTACAGAGAAAATGAGTGTTGATACCCAAGTGCATTTGTCGGAATTGTTTTCACGATAATTACTGAATCTTACAATAAACAAATTTATGTTGAGAGAGCTACAATTTCCAATGTATAACAATGGATAGTTTAAAGATTTTGGAGGAGTGAAAAATGAAGCGTATCTGGCCTATAACATTGCTAATGTTATCGATCTTTTCTAGTCATGCAATATCGACTTCAGATTATGAAACACAATTTAAAAAAACCATTTTCCCTCACTTCATTAATTCCACAGAAGAAGGATCATTTTTAGGAACAGATGGTATTTCCATTTATTTTCGTAAAAAAGAATCGGCCGAATTAAAAAGATGTCTAGTCATTTTACCTGGTCGATCTGAACCCATCGTTAAATATGCTGAAGTCTTTTACGATCTAGAAAAAGCTTTAGAAGAAAAAAATTCTCCCCACCATATTTTTTTAATGGATCACCGTGGACAAGGTTTATCTGGCAGAGAAACTTCCAACTCTCAGACAGGCTACGTAAAAAGATTTGATCACTATATTCAAGATTTAAG
>JAKLJM010000152.1 GCA_023151145.1 Bacteriovoracaceae bacterium
ATCCTATGCTAGAAGAGATTGTCGACGAGTACGATAAAGAAGTCGATAATCACGATGGCGATAATGAATATGAAGGTTCAGACGGCGATGACGTCCGTGAGCTTTCTGGCAATGAAGAGAATTTTTCTGAAAATTCTGAAAATTTTGATGTCAACCACGAAGCGACTGCCCACGATTTTAGCGAACAACCAATGATGAAAGAGCGTGATGATTTCGATTGGGAATCTTACGTAGACTCTTATAATGTGAATTCTTCAACTCCCAATATGGCCCAAGGTGATTCGGAAGATGGGCCGAACTATGAAAATATTGTCTCAAAGGGCATGACTTTAGCTGAACATTTAGAGTGGCAGTTAAAGATGGAAAATCTAGACGAGAAAGAATGGAAAATTGCCGAAAATATTATCCACAATATTAATGATGACGGATATCTCGATCTATCGGTTGCCGATATGGCAAAACTCATTAACGTTTCTGCGGAAGAAATTAATGATGTAAGAGAAATTATTATGCGCTTAGATCCTGTGGGATGTGGGGCGGAAACTTTAACAGAATGTTTATTCGCACAAGCGCGCGTACAGGAAGAAAGATCACCTTTACTTGAAAGATTAATTCGTGATCATTTAGAGGATTTACAGAATAGATCTTTCGATAAAATCGCTAAAAAATTAGGTGTCTCAATTGATCAAATTAAAGAGACAGCTTTATTATTACAAAATTTTCATCCAAAACCAGGGCGATTAATTGCCCCTCAAGAAACCCACTATATTGTTCCAGATATCTATGTAGTTGAAGTTGGAGGAGAATTTTCTGTTCAGGTAAATGATGACGGAATTCCTCGTTTAAAAATCTCTAAGCTATATCAGGAAATGATTAAAAAAGGCGCAACAAAAAAGAACGATGAAGCCTCTGAGTTTGTTAAAGATAAGCTTCGTTCTGCCGAATGGTTAATTAAGTCGATACAAAACCGCCAGCGCACAATTGATAAAGTTGCCAAAGCGATTGTAGCAAAACAGCAAGAGTTTTTTAAGAAAGGGCCGAAATACTTAAAGCCAATGATCTTAAAAGATGTTGCGGGTGAAATCGGAATGCATGAATCAACGGTTTCTCGAGTAACGACAAATAAGTATATGCATACACCGATTGGAATGTTTGAACTTAAATACTTTTTTAATACAGGTATAGGAGGTAAAGACGGAGGAGCAGATGTCGCAAGTGAAGTTCTGAAAATGAAAATCAAAACTATTTTTGATAATGAAAATCCGGTTAAGCCACTTTCAGACCAAAAAGTAGTTGAGATTTTAGAGCGCGAGGGGATTACAGTTGCTCGTAGAACAGTCACTAAGTATCGCGAGATGCTAGATATTATGCCATCATCAAAAAGAAAGGCTTAAGAAGATACGTGATTTATTAACGATTATTACGATGAGGTACGTTTGCTATGAAAATTACAATTTCATTTCTTCACTTAGAACACACTCAAGCATTAGACGAAAGAATCAGAGAAAAATCTCTAAAATTAGCAAAATTTTATAATGATAAAGGCACAATGAAATGGAATTGCTATGTTAAAAATGGTGTTCATTACGCCGAAGTGGGATACCACGCTCAGAGTTTTGAATTTCATGCCAAAGCACATTCTGATAGCTTATATAAAACCATTGATCTGGTTTTAGAAAAAATTGAAAAACAAATTTCTAAGAAAAAAGATAAATATAACAAAATTCACCGTGACCAAGAGGATTTAGTGGTACTTGACCCTGAAGCAGCTTGGACTGATCGAGATGATGTTGCTTAAAAAGAAATTTATTAAAAGATGGGAGCTTTTAGCTCCCATTTTTTTATGCTTTTTTGTCTCATGTGGTGAGATAAATATTGCTAAAAATTTGAAGTCTTTCCAAAAACAGTCAGCTTTTGTAGCTAGCCCTGAAGCTCAATGTTTAAATCTCTCCTCGGAAGATAATGAAAATGTATTGCAAGAAATTGATCAACTCTATCAAAACTCGCTAACGAAGAGTCAATTACAGTTTCAATTAAATCATTTAGAGAGCGGACCAATTGACTTTAGTATAGATTCGCCGCTCATTACTTCTAAAAAATTGATTCAAAATGAGCTAGATCTTTTGAGAAAAATGGCCGCAAGTAGTGAGCCTGCTCTCACAGCTCAAGAGTTACAAAAAAGGCTTTATTTATTAAGAATCAAATTTTTGCGCCTGCAATTTAATCAATGTCGCGTGACAGAACTTAAGAAAAAATCTCAAAATGATCCCCGTGCTTTTTTACAACTTCAATATTACTGTCAAAAAAGAGGAGTAAGTGAAGAGTGCTTAAAAAATGAATTTCTAAGTTCCAATCGTCAGAACCTTAAAAATTTAGTGCTAAATATTTGTCCACAGTTACAAAAAAAGGATGAATGTCATTTATTGTATGAGATTTATGCAGGAAAAAAACGCCTCGATGAATTTGCGCACCAAATGAAGAGCCGCTATCTCGTCGATGTTTATTCAAAATTCTACAAAATGCAGACAAAATCAGCCTTTTATTGTGAAAAAAGTGACGAAAAAACCCAGGTCTATGTCCCCGCCAAATTAGCAGCACATGCTGAGTTCACAGAAAAAGAGATATGGTCCTTAATTAAGAAAAAATGGGATAATCAAAATTTTGAATTAATTTTTGTTGCTCCTGAAGTCAGCCTACCGATCAAGACAACTCCTGTCTTTTTTCAATGGAGTTCTCAAGGTGTTAGTTTTGTCATGCGAGATAATCCCAAAAACGTCTTTCTTTCAAAGAATTTATCCAAAGAAGAAGCAGCCCTAGTGATCCCGCATGAATTTGGGCACGTTTTAGGTTTTCCTGATTGTTATGTTGAATATATTAATACAAATAATGAATTAATATATTTTGAGTTACCTTCAAAGGGTAATCTTATGTGTAGTTTAAAAGCTGAGAATAAAATTCTCGATCTCTATCGCGATGAATTTGTACGCGAGTCTTGCTTGTTTGCAAAAAAATAGCATAATGACTATATAGGTATCTTTAACTCAAACGATATTCAAAGAGAATTTATGTCTAATGATCAAGATCATCCCTACGAAGAGTCCGATTCCTCAGTTATCGAGCAAGTAAAAGTCAAAAAACCAAAAAAATACAAAGTTATCTTACATAACGATGACTATACCACTATGGAATTTGTGATTTTCATCCTGAAAGTGGTTTTTCATAAAACCACTGATGAAGCTGAAGGAATAATGCTGGAAGTTCATAATAAAGGACGAGGCGTTTGTGGAATATATAGTTACGAAGTGGCAGAGACTAAATCTAAAAAAGTTGAAGTCTTGGCCAAAGAACAATCGCATCCCTTGATATGCACCATTGAACCGGAATAGAAAGTCATTATGAGCAGAAAATTAGAAACCATCTTTAACGAATCAGTTGCTTTTGCCAATTCGCTATCACATGAATATTTAGGATTAGAGATTCTTTTATGGTCTCTCTTAAAAGATGAAGATGTGCGAAATGTCTTAAAAAATTGCGGGGCAGACGTCACGACGATTGAAAATGAATTATTAGATTATTTTAAGAAAAGTGAAAACTTTAGTATTTTAAGCGATGAAATCATCGAAGAGTTATCTAAAGAACATTTTCAAGATGAAGACGTTCGAAAATTAGCAAAATCCAATGGAATTCGATATCAACCAGAATTAACTCAAGCTTTTCATCGAGTGCTTCAAAGAGCTGCTATTCATGTTCAATCTTCAGGAAAAAAAGAAATCCAGGGCATAAATCTTCTGGTTTCCATGCTTAATGAGAAAGAATCCTACGCCCTTTTCCTCATTTTTAAACAAGGTATAGATAAACTCGACATTGTAAAAGAAATTGCTCATGGAATAGATCGACCAGTAAATGGTGATGTGGACAATGATGCTGAATTGGGTGCTCATTATAGTACAGAGGATTCTGATGATGAGGACGATTCTCATCGCCCAAGTCAGAAAAAGAGCACAGCTTTGCATGAGTACTGCCAAAATCTCAATGAACTTGCCGTTAAAAAACAAATTGATCCTTTAATTGGTAGAGTTGAAGAAATTGAGCGTATTATTCAGATCCTAGTCCGACGAAGAAAAAACAATCCTTTGTTGGTAGGTGAAGCTGGAGTGGGTAAAACGGCCATTGCAGAAGGGTTAGCGTATTTGATTGTTAATAATGAAGCTCCTGAATCGTTAAAGAACTCAGTAATTTTTAGTTTAGATATGGCCTCATTATTGGCCGGAGCAAAATTCAGAGGTGATTTCGAAAAAAGATTGAAAGAAGTTATCCGTGAACTTGAACGCTTAAAAGAAAGTGAAGGACTTGATCCCATTTTGTTTATTGATGAGATGCATACGATTATGGGCGCAGGCGCCACTGGTGGCGGAAGTTTAGATGCTTCGAATTTATTAAAACCTATGCTCAGTTCTGGTCGCCTAAAGTGTATTGGAAGTACGACTTATGAAGAATTTAGAAAATTTATTGAAAAAGATCATGCTTTTTCCCGTCGTTTTCAGAAAGTTGATATAGATGAGCCTTCATCTGAAGAAACTTTCAAGATTTTATTGGGCCTAAGATCTAAATTTGAAGAATTTCATGGAGTCAAATTTCCAAATTCAATCGTTAAGTTGATGGTAGAACTAACTGAACGTTATTTGCCGGATAGAAAAAATCCAGATAAGTCCATTGATGTAATGGATGAAGTGGGAGCGATGATTAAATTGCAGGCCTCAACACGAAAAGGTGGGCAAGCGACGAAAAAAGATGTTGAATCAGTCATTTCTACTATGGCCCGCATTCCGAAACTAACCGTTCATCATGATGAGCGATCAAAGCTAAAAAGTTTAAAACCGAATTTGCTTCGTTCTTTATTTGGCCAAGATGCCGCTATTGAAAAAGTCGTGGATACAATTCTTTTATCAAGATCTGGTCTGGCTAGTTCCGAAAAACCGATTGGCTCATTCCTTTTCACCGGTCCAACTGGAGTTGGGAAAACTGAATTGGCGAAAAAACTGGCCGATGAGATGGGCTCATACTTGCATCGAATCGACATGTCGGAATATATGGAAAAGCATTCGGTGGCGAAATTGGTGGGAGCTCCTCCAGGTTATGTGGGCTATGATCAAGGTGGTTTATTAACCGACGCCATCAAAAAGCATCCACATTGTATCCTTTTGTTGGATGAAATCGAAAAAGCACATCCAGATGTCTTCAATATTTTGTTACAAATCATGGATTACGGAAAACTCACAGACTCGCAAGGCCGATCGACTGATTATCGAAACGTGATTTTGATCATGACTTCAAATGCAGGGGCAAAAGAAATGCAATCCGGATCGGTTGGATTGAATGTTCAACAAGCAATTGGGGGAATTTCAGACGTTAATCTTTCAAAAAGAGATAAAGCAATTAAAGATTATTTCTCACCAGAATTTCGCAATCGTCTTTCAGCGATTGTGCATTTTAATAAGCTTGAAGATGAGCAAATACTTAAAATTGTAGAGAAATTCCTCACAGAATTAGAAGCGAGCTTGTTGAAGAAGAAGGTTGTGATGTCGGTATCTCATGCTGCAAAGGCATGGCTTTCGAAAAAAGGTTACGATCCACAAATGGGTGCAAGGCCACTTCAAAGAATTGTTGATGAAGAAATCAAAAAACCGCTTTCACATGAAATACTTTTTGGAAAATTAGAGAAAGGTGGCGAAGTTTTTGTCGATTTCGATGAAAAAAATGGCATCAAGTTCACGTTCAAAGCCTAAAAATCGTCCTTCAATTTCATCAAAGACATCAAATTCATCTCGAAAAGGGCCCAAATCGGGCCTTTGATGGGAAAAATTTATCTTATCCCAAAATTTTTTTTTTGGGGGTCAAAGTTCCGACGTTAAAAAAAGTGAATTTTTTTTTCGT
>JAKLJM010000153.1 GCA_023151145.1 Bacteriovoracaceae bacterium
AGACTCTGGTTTTACTTTGTCAGATGATTTACCTAATCTTACTAAGAAAAATCCTTCATGATTCTTTTCTACCCATGACGTAGGATTTTTACTTCCTTTAAGTAGAGCAGATTTTCCTTCAAATTTAGGTAATTTATCAGAGAAGAAAAACATTAATGGTGAGTGGAATCCACCGCAAAATCCATCTTGCCCAGGGAAGGCTGCTGTAATTTGTAAAAATTTAGTATTAGAGCCATATCCACCTTTTTGTGAATTTTGCTTAATATCAACTTTTGTCCCACGATCCATTAAACCGTTATATCCATAAAACTCTCTTGAAATCGTTGCATAAGTAAAACCTTGTACGGGACGAATTCTAAGCTTCGCATCTAAGTCAATATTCGAAGGACGAGGCATGCTCATTGGAAAAATACTACAAGAAACATTTTGTCTTGAGTTATTGTTTTTTAATGTATCAACATTAAATGCTTGTAAAAAAACTGATTGATCACCACCAGCGTTAGCAATAGCATCGTTTATTGAAACTGATGATCCACCTAAATTAATTTGACCTGATGGTAATGATGTAATACCACAATGATCTCCTGTCGTGATCCCTTCTGGCTTAGTCATCATAGAAGGAAAGTCAAAAATCGCAGAATTTGCTGTTGGATTACCTGAAGCATCTAAAACATCAACGACTAAATAAATTTGAGAGGATGGTGAAATTGGGTTTGATGTCCCTCTATTATTTGTACCATAACAACGACCATTAACAACAACACCTGCTGTACCTGCTAATACAGAATCTCTAGACGTCGTAAGACCTGAACGCTGATACGGGAGAACCGTTTCGGCCATCGCGCTCTCTTGAGCGGCGAATGACAACAACATCATTGCACTTAATAATTTCATACTTCTTTCCTTTTTTAACAACCAGTCGTGTTGGTTGAGTTACAAAATTGCACATCTAATTCAATTACTGGATCGGTCATATTTTCGCGAATTAATTTAATCGTTTTAATTTTATCCGCAAATAAAAATTCTTCTCTGTTATTAATACTTTTAAATAATCTAAATCCTTTTCCTGCTACCTTGCCATCCTTGAGACAGTATTTCATGATGTCCACTGGTGTAATATAAACATTGACAACACCTCCTGCAGAATTTGGAATACATCTTAAGAAGTTATCAACCGTTGAAAAACTTGTACTTCCACAACTTGAGATTAATGGAAGTGATGTATATCCAGTTGTATAATGTTTTAAAGTACCATCGGATTGAACTTGAAAAATAATTCCATAGTCAGCATAAGCTTGAGAGTCACCAGTTGGAATATTAACATTGAGCTTAACTAATTGCCCTGGAGCACTTAAATTATTATCTGTTAAGACTCCTTTAATTTTACTTTCATCATAAACTAATGGATCAGTTCCATTGGTTCGTGGCTTATAAAAATAACTTGGTGGCATCATCATTGTTTTTTTACCTTTGATGGTATTGTCATCTGGATCAACTATTTTACCGGTATCAAAAGTAATCAATGACAAACATTGGCCAACTGAATCTAATGTAATATCAGCTCCAGCTCCAGTATTAAAAATAGCTGTCGACCAAAAGCTAGAAAGTCTATTAATAGATCCAGGATTTGAGTGAAGAAAATTCATTGAAGGAGTTGATCTTAAAAGTTCAGAGTTCATTGTAGACTTTAAAGCAGCACCATCTTGAAACTCTTCAACTTTATCTTCTAACTTTACCACGCGATTAAAGATCATATCTTTTACGTTAAAAGTCATCATGACTAAAAAGCCTGAAATCCCCAAACTCACCATGAGTTCAACCATGGACATACCATGCTGATTCTTTTTATTAGTTAACTTTTTTGAAAATTTCATTATTCAGCTCCAATAATGTGAGTCGAAATTTTCGGTGAATTCCAGCTTGGGTGTTCCATTCTCACTTTTAAGTAGTATAATTTTTTGTTGGCCGAAGGAGTCACAATTACTCCCATTCTTCCTTTTAAAGGACATGGATCGTTACATAATTTAAGTAACATTTTTTCACCATTTAAATCCCATGCTACAGGTAATGGTGTTGGGAATGTGGCCGATGGTGAATAATCAACCTGTAAATAAGAAGCTGAAGTTGAAAATGTATTAATGATTTCAACGACCTTATTTGAAGCTTGAACTTTTAACTTACTTTTATTCAACTTCTGATTGATCGTATCAATTCCACCATATACACCGTAACCAACAGCTGCCAAAATTGCACCGGCTACCATTGTTTCAATTAATGAGAAACCGCGTTGATTCTTCATGTTATATTCCATAGTGTTCATACAATCGTTGTATGTTAAAGTTATATCCTCGTTGCTCAGGCTTACATATCGGAATTGGACTTCCCGTAATAATGATACAAAGCGGATCAAAAGTAGTCCAAGTATACGGTACCGCTTTATCAGTTAAATAAGATGGATCACAGCGATTACCAGTTCTTGCCCATATAGGATTAGCCGCAGTTGTATCACAAGAAGTGGCTGGTAATAATTGTCTATCTCCTACTAATGAATCACGGGAAGCTGGATGATAAATATTCTTCCAAGTAATCTCATAATTCGATGGAACTTTTTCAATTGTTAGTTTATCAACAATAAATGAACCAATCATTTCTAGATTTGATTTTCGTTGTTCGATAAACATATATCGACATGTTAAAAAACCTTTTACTCTTAAAGCTGTGTTTTTAATTACACAACGATCTAAGATACTATAAGAATGAAATAAATCATGATTCGTATCATCGATCGTAATTTTATTAGTCACTGTGTTGTCGGCTAGATTAAATATTTTATCGTATCCAGTTTTGGCTGGGTTTGGCTTATAGGCTCCAGATTTATCAACTGGGTTAAAGTTCCATGAGTTAAACGATTCATTTGACCAGTCAGCATCATATGATGCGTAGGCAGGTGAAGGAGTTGGTGCTTGATTACACATTTCATGATAAGTAAAATCACCTTTTAGATAATCTAATTCTTTTGTTGATAACCAAACATCTGAACCACTAAATCTACTCCAATTAGTATCAGCATTTGCGATTGTTGCCGTTTGATAATTTATTGTAAATTCAGAATCGATATATGTATTTTTTGACTGACACATATCTTTTGGCTCAAAATTAAATTTTGACGAAGTATCCTTATAAGAAAAGTAATTTGTATCAACCGGATCGGTGGACACTTGCAGATTATAAACTTGAGAAGCTCTATTACCTTGAGTAGTCTTTTTAACTTTTCCAGCGATTTTAAAATAAGGAACATCCCGTTTGGCTAGGATTGTTTTATAAATTTTTTCTTCAATTTCACAATCTTTAGTATCACAAGTTAATTTTTGATAACGATAAATTTTTCCATTTTGGAATTTATCGTTAGGTACTGCCCAGTCTTTATCTTGTTTAAATTTATTCACATCGAATGGATTATTTTCAGCCGTTCTTTTATAAAGACTGTACCCATCATAATCATCTCCATTATATTCTACCTCACTACTTTTCTTATTGTAACACCACTCTACTCCACCAGATAGCATGTCACCTTCACAATTAACATCTTTCCACCAGTCAGTTCCTTTAATTTCAATGATGGCATTTCTAAGTAAATTAATACGAATGTAAAAGCCATCTTCATTAGGTGAAATATAGTGTGTTTTACCCCCTAACACTTTTGTCATCTTCCAAGTTTCATTATCCTGTATAATACTTTGAGCTGAAGAAGGTACAGATTCATTCGAGTAATTAAATCTAGTCGAATAGTCTGGAAATTTTACATCCCATTGAATAAACTCTCCAAGTTTTGTCATCCCGATATCATAACTTCCTGGACCAACTTGTTTAAATACGACAATAGGTCTATGTACTCCGCCATCTTCAGTACAATATTTAACATCATATTTTCTGTTTCTGTAAGCATTACACTCATCCATTAACGACGTATCGTTAACTGGAGCAAGGGTTGGGTCAAAGAGAACTTGTAGCGATTTTTCTTTGGGACCTCTATATAGACCTTTTTGAAATCCGGTAAAACTTGGATGTTTTGAAATCCAAATTTCTCCCGTACCTGTAAATACAGGATCTGGATAATCACCATTATTAGAAAAGATATCACCTGTAGCTATGATTTTATCCGTAAACTTAACACTCACTCCTGAACTAAAACCAGTTGTTGGATAATAAAGATTCTTATTTACTAGAACTGGTGAGTGAAATGTAATTTTAGAACCTGCATCTAAGATATTGATGTCGGTTTCTTTTGAAGTGTTACCGATAGATAAACTTCTATTACTTACTAAGGTGAATTCATTAATTTGTCTTGGGAAGAAAACATCTACAGCTTCACCAGAAGCTAAGACTTCCGCAGCACAGGCTTCATCTTTATAGAGCTTCACTCTTGTCGTGATCGTTGCCATACCAGCATGTAAGCTCGACATAGATGATTCATAAGTTATTGAAAGACACTGACCCTTTAAAGAATAGTCTGATTGTTCATCAAAAACTGAGTAGATCAAATGTTGGTCAGAAATTTTTGCTTTTTTTATGTTAAAAGTAAACTTATCTAAAGGTAGAGGTGGTTTTCCACTGCCACAATAATTTTGCAGTCCATCTGTAGGTTTCCCATTGTTTTCGTAGTAATTACATAAAGAAGTGTAAACATTCTCAGATATTAGCAGTCTCTCCAAACTCCCTGCATCTGTTAACTTACAAGGATATTCAGGCAAGCCGGTGAATTTAGTGGAATCTATACATGAGCGTGTATCAAGCAAGTCTTTAGCATAGGCCATGACTCCTCTTAATCCTAACGATGACTTAGCCACCTCATTATACTTTTCCACTGTTTCAATTCCACCACTTACTCTATCGTAAAGGTAAAACATGGAACCTATTAATACCCCAGAGATGATCGTCACCGATACAAGGGATGCACCAGCTTGATTCTTGAGAATTTTCTTTGTAATCACCATACTTAGCCACTCTTTTTTTGTTTAAAATAATTTTAACCAACAACCAAAAAATCTCAAAGCTCTAAATTTTATATTTTTTAAGGTATCAAACTCGGGTGCTTTTAAAGTGAAAAAAAAAGGGTCAGTATAAAACTGACCCTTCTAAAATTTTGACAATTTTTTAAATTAACTGACTAATTAGTTTGCAACTTCCAACGATCTTTCGCCTTCAATAATTTTAAGATTCCCACCTACAACTTCCATAAACTTCTCTGGAGCTTGTAAATCAAGAGCGATCTTTAAAACATCTTCAACGGCTTCACATGGTCTAACTTCTAATCCTGATTTAATCTCTTCAGGTATGTCAGCAAGATCTTTTACGTTCTTTTGTGGAATAACGACAGTCTTGATACCAGCATGTTTTGCCGCTAACATCTTCTCTTTTAATCCACCGATCGGTAACACTCTTCCACGAAGAGTAACTTCACCAGTCATCGCAACATCTTGTCTCACTTTAATCCCTGAGATCGCCGATGTTAATGCCGTAACCATTGTAATACCAGCACTTGGTCCATCTTTTGGTGTAGCACCTTCTGGTACGTGAATATGAATATCGTTTTTGTTATACCATTCAGAAGAAATACCAAGTCTCGGAGAAATTGAACGAACATAGCTTAAAGCAGCTTTCGCTGATTCTTGCATAACATCCCCTAACTTCCCAGTGATTTGAATTTTCCCAGTTCCTTCTACTGTTACTACTTCAATATGTAGTAACTCTCCACCAACAGAAGTCCAAGCTAAACCATTAACAAGTCCAACTTGTGGTTCACCTTCGATATCAGTGTGATCGAAACGTTTAGGACCAAGATATTTAGCAAGCTGTTTTGAAGTGACGGTAAACTTCTTACCTGCAGCAACATCCTTAGT
>JAKLJM010000154.1 GCA_023151145.1 Bacteriovoracaceae bacterium
TTGAGTTTTGGCATGGTGCTCATTATCTCTTTAGTACACCCTTATTAGGAGATTTATATGGGAATCAAGTTATACGTTGGAAATTTATCTTATTCAGTTCAATCAAATGATTTATCAGAATTCTTTGAACAATACGGTTCAGTTACTTCTGCAAAAGTAATCACAGATAGAGAAACTGGAAGAAGCAAAGGTTTCGGATTCGTTGAAATGAACGATGCATCTGAAGGCCAAGAAGCTATTTCTAGTGCAAATGGAGCTGAATTCCAAGGAAGAAACTTAAAAGTTACTGAAGCTCTTCCACAAGAATCTAAAGGTGGAAGCACTGGTGGATTCAATAAAGGTCCAAGAAGCCCAAAGCGTTGGTAATTAAATTTTTCGACTTTGATTTTTTATTAAATTAGAAAAAAATATCGATAAACATTCAGGATCTGAAGTCACTCAAATGATTTCAGATCCTGAATTTTTTTTTAACAAATCATCTCTTAGTAATCGCGAACATTCCAAATCCATCGACAAAATTCTCGGTTTTAGAATCTTAAAAATTGAAAGAAAACTCATACAACAATTCAAAGCGTTTTATGTTGAAGAGAGTAATACAACTAAAAAGATTTTTAATTCAAATGATAGCTCCACAGAAACTTGGATTGGATTAAATCCTCAAGTGCTCCTAACGCCTTATTCTGAGCTCTACGATATCTTTAATCTAATAGCTGATAAAAAAATTGAAAAGATCATTGATATAGGTTGCGCTTATGGACGAGTAGGAATTGTGGCCAAGGCTTTTTTTCCAAACGTAAAATTTGTCGGCTATGAAATTGTTAAAAAAAGAATAAATGAAGCTAGTCGAATAAGTGAACTTTATCATTTTGATTTCTCAATCTTAGATCAAAATGTTCTAGATCAAGGCTTTTCTCTTCCCGAAAGTTCAGTTTATTTTATCTATGACTTCAGTCACTTTATGCATATTAATGTCATCCTAAATCAGTTGTTAGATATTTCAAAACGACGAGGATTTATTTTAGTAGCTAAAGGTGATGAAGTGAGAAGTAATATTCAACTTTATTTTCCACAGTTTTTTATAAACACTAAACCAATTTATAAAAAAGACTGGAGCATATTTTTTGTGGGTAGCTTATTTTAATTCAGGTAAGACACGCATAATTTTTGTGAAATGTGATCCGTGCAATCGCGACTTATTCGTTTTGATAAAATCTTCAATGGTCCATTTTGGATTATCTATGATGTAGTCAGTTAATGTATGGGCCACAATAAAAACAGCAGAGAATGGAGTGATTTTCTGATAACCACACTTAGAAGGAAAACCGGTTTCATTTCCAAACTCATGATGTTGTTTGATCATCATATCCACGTCTGGCGGAATCTCGTTAATGTCTGAAATTTGTTTGGCAGCAATATTCGGATGGTCTAAAACAATTTGATAGTCTTCTTCTGTAAGCGTATCTTTTAATAAATCTAGTTTGGCAAATGTATTTATTCTCGCCAGGTCTGGTCTCATCGCTAATGCCCAGTCGTGTAGATATGAAGCATAAACAAATTTTTCAATAGTTTTTTCTGAGTTCCATTGCATTTTTGCACATATCGCCGCTGAAATATTAATCAACATTCCAATATGAGCTTTCATGTATTGATCAGCACTACGATCAACTTGAACTTGTTTTAAAAGTGATTTTAGTTTGGAATTTTTTTTCACATGTTCTAAGACACCTTTGACTTCTTCTTTTAGTTTATCCATTTCAAAAGGCCCAGCATAATGAAGCTCTGGATGGTCGTCATGGTGATCGTGAACTTGAGTTTCTTTTGGCGTTTCTTCAGCTGGTAATTTATCAAAGACTTCTTTGATTTTTTCTTTTAATTCACTCGGAGGGAAAGGCTTAATTAAGATACCGGCAAAACGTTTTTGATAATGATCCACAAATGTTGAGCTGATGATTCCACTTAAAATAATGACTGGAGTTTCCTTATTCGGGGTCTCGTTTTCATGAATAAATTTTACAATTTCAGCACCATTGCGATTATTCAAATTTATATCAAGCAAAATGAGAGTGAAGGGATTTTCTTTGATGAGTGCGATGGCTTCTTCTACATTATAAGCTGTATCCGTAATGTCTACTAAGGGAGCGACGTGATCGTACATGGCTTCGACGAAGTCTACATTGTCATCGATAATGAGTATGCGCTTATACATAAAGTTATTCTACCATGAATAAGTTATTGAAAATGATCTTCATGTCCATACTTAATTGTCGGAAAATATTGTCTTTATAGTTATTAATTTATGTATAATTAAACCTAAAGATACAAAGTTTGGCTGATCTTGAATTAGCCCAAAGAAAATATTGTGTTTGTCTTGAGTGTGAATTTTTTACGGAGAAAAGATGTCGACTAATTTGAAGCTAGGATTAAAAGAGAATTGGAAGCAGTTCACATTACTCGTTATTGTAAACGCCTTTGTTGGCGCGATGATTGGATTAGAGCGAACAATTCTTCCTGAAATGGCCGTTAAAGAATTTCACCTAGATGCAAAAAGTGCAATTTTGTCTTTTATTGTGGTGTTTGGTCTAACAAAAGCGCTCACTGATGAATTTTTCTAAAGACGTCGATAGTCCAAAAGAGATTATTGATTTAAAAAAAGTATTTGTAGATTTTTCACAGCTACTTTCACCTATTATATTGAGAAATGTAAGGTTGAGCTTTCACGTCGACCCTAACGTTCAACTCTGTATTGCTCGAAGTGATTTAGAGCAAGTTATTTTTAATTTAGTCCTCAATTCAAGAGATGCAATTGGTGATAAATTTGGCGAAATTAATGTCGATGTAAGAAATGTCATCATTGATGAGGAAGTAAAGTTTCTTCATTATGAAATTCCAAAAGGGGAATACATTGCTTTATCTGTAAAAGACAATGGTTCTGGTATTGAAAAACAGCATATTGATAGAATTTTTGATCCTTTTTTTACTACCAAAAAAGAAAATGCAGGAGCGGGGATAGGTCTTGCAACTGTTATTGGAATCATGCAAAAAAACAATGGCTATATTTCTGTAAACTCTATTGTTAATAAAGAAACAATATTCACATTGTATTTTCTACGCAATCAAGATGAGGAAAAATTCAAGAACACTGAAGATGTTGCTTAATAGTAACCTTTAAGTAACTTTAAAAATGTTTTTTCTTTCGCTTTTTAATGGCGCTCTGGCAAAAATAAGTTATATTTTTCAGAGCATTTTAAAAGGAGAATTAAATGACATCGAATCTTACAAATATTGAATTTAAACTAGCTGATGGAAAAATCGCTACTTTAAAAGATTTTTCTGGTAAAGCCGTCCTTATCGTAAACGTTGCCTCTGAGTGCGGATTAACTCCCCAGTATGAAGGCTTAGAAGCAATTTTTGAAAAATACCAAGATAAAGGTTTTACTGTGTTAGGTTTTCCCGCCAATGAGTTTGGTGCACAAGAACCTGGAAGCAATGAAGAAATTCAAGCATTTTGTCGTGGAACTTTTGGTGTAAAATTTCCAGTGGCCCAAAAGATTGTGGTTAAAGGAAATGGAATTCATCCTCTTTATCAAGCTCTTATTTCGGCTAAGCCCGAGGCTATTCAAAAAGCCGGAGGGGATCTGAAAGATGTATTAAAAAAACATAATCTTTTAAGTGGAACAGAAGTTGAAATCATGTGGAATTTTGAAAAATTTATTATTGATAAAAATGGCGATGTCATCGCTCGTTTTGCTCCTGATGTAGAGCCTACAAGTAATGACGTGATCACCGCCATTGAGAAATTATTGAATTAATTACTCGCAGATATTTTGAGCCCTATGATTGAGACAATGAGTAGGGCCAAAAATATTAATTTAGATACAGAAGCAGGCTCTTTGAAAAGAAAGATACCTAAAAGACTTGCTCCAACTGTTCCTATTCCCACCCAAACTCCATAGGCCGTACCAATGGGGAGAATGTGTGTGGCTTTGCCAAGTAAATACATACTGATAATCATAGCTGAGATCGTTAAAGAACTCGGCAGAAGTTTCGTAAAGCTTTCAGTATATTTCAAACCAATGGCCCAGCCCACTTCAAAAAGTCCTGCAACGACTAGAACAATCCATGCTTGGTTTTGTGTCATTTTTTTCTCCTGCTAATAATTAAGTCATTAATGAGCAGAATACTCGAAAGCACTCATTTGGAAAAGAGTTGTTGCAAAGAGACTATTTATATCCTTTTGTCGTACCATCCATTCTTTGGCGAGAACATTTGAAACGATTTACTTCTTTTGGACGTGTTTTAAGGTTTTTCAATTGACCCTGTTTATGTACGCGTTCGCGCCATGCTTTGAATCGAGCTTCGGGCAGTAGTCTTTGCATGACTTTTGGAATTTCATTGGGAGATAAATTGAATTGAAGAGAAATAATTTCAAAAGGTGTCCTATCTTCCCAGCACATACGGATAAAACGATCTCTTGTTTCTTCATTAAAATTGGCGATGATTTCTTTTATTTTATTTTTCATAATTATTGATGAGGAACATAGACCAAGTTATCTACGCGATAGCCATTGTTGGCAATAATATTGACGATAGAATCAATATAATCTTTTTCTACGATCTTTTTCTTAGTCATTATCCATAAATAGTTTTGATTAGGAACACCAATGGCTACCCATTCATGTAATTCTCCACGGGCCAAAATCAGGTAATCAAATTTCAATGGCCACATCGGAGAGACTTTCCAGTGAGCGTTAGTTGTCGAGTCGTATATCCAGCCTTTCTGGGGAAGGGATTTTTTTGGTCCTGAGAACCCCCCTTCATTAAACGTAAAATCAATTTCGATTTGATTTTTTTGTGCATTCCATTTGTAGACTTCTACACCATTGTGGACGTTTTTTTCTAAAAATGTAAATCGACCAGCTTGTACATACCAAGTATCCATCATCAAATTCATATCTATATTTGATGCTGTCTTAACAATAGGCATTTGTGCACATCCCATAAGAAAAAAAGCAAAGACAAAAATTAATTTAAAACTCTTCATTCTTAAATCCTTAGTTATCTTATGAATGATTACGTGAAAATTGATTTATTGAAAGAGAAAAGAAGTGAATGGTTGCACTGCCCAACACTTGTCTAAATTAGTCTGCCTTAAAACTTCTAAAGGCGTAAATTGTTTTTGCATCTCAGCTGAACATTTCCTATACTAATAGGGTTCGCTTCTATTTCAATTTTTCCTTTCTAGAGAGTTATATGGCCCATCTACCTGACTTGATTCGCGATCTTGCAATTATTCTCATTACGGCTTCGATTGTGGGTATTTTATTTAAAAAATTAAAACAACCTGTTGTGTTGGGTTATCTTATTGCGGGATTTTTTTTAGGGCCAAATTTTCCATTTTTCTTTAACGTAAAAGAAGTTTCTTCAATATCTGTTTGGGCAGAAATGGGGGTAATCTTTGTTTTATTCTCATTAGGACTAGAGTTTAGTTTTAAAAAGTTAAGTCATGTCGGTAAAAGTGCTACCATCACTGCTGTTTATGAAACAGTATCAATGTTTATCCTTGGATTTGTTTCTGGAAAAATAATGGGTTGGGGGGATGCCGATTGTATGTATATGGGTACGATTGTGGCCATTTCATCAACTACCATTATCGTAAAAGCTTTTGATGAAATTGGAATTAAAGGAAAGCAATTTGTAACTTTAGTTTTTGGTGTTTTAATCGTAGAAGATTTAATTGCGATATTGTTTTTGGTCCTATTAACAACTGTTGCCGTTACTAAAACTCTTTCAGGTGCCGCACTTTTTAACTCTACTGCTAAATTGGGTTTTTTTCTTACGCTTTGGTTTTTAGTTGGAATATATCTAATCCCATTAATATTAAAAAA
>JAKLJM010000155.1 GCA_023151145.1 Bacteriovoracaceae bacterium
CCAATTCTGAACCTTTTTTAATCTCTGCTCTAAGTAGATCACCAGTAGATACATGCTTGTACCCTAAAGTGTCAACTAATTTTAAAGCCTGAGTTCCTTTCCCTGATCCAGGCGCACCTAAAACTATTAAGTGAGGAAGCACTAGAACCTTCTATTAGGGCCGTTATACTTGCCCTTACTCTTAAATGCATTCTCATATTTATCAGAATACATAAATGTTTGAACATTGATCATGACTCTCATAGCGACCGAAACTAAAATTAGTAACGAAGTACCTTCAAGGCGGCTATGGGAACCTGTTAACACTGACGGAAGGATACACACCACCACCAAGAAAAGAGCACCGAAAAAAGTTACCCTATTTAGCACATGATCTAAGTATTCCTTTGTATGCTCACCTGGTCTAATACCTGGCACAAAAGCATTATTTTTCTGAAGCATTTCAGAAACTTTCTTTGTTTTAAATTGAATTGGTGCATAAAAATATGCCATATAAAAAATAAGAACAGCGAAAGATAAATTAAATAGTAATTGACCCGGCATTAAGCTTTGGTGAATTGCATCAACATACGGCTTAATCGGAGAAGTTGCAGAGACAAAATTGGCTAGCGTTGTTGGAGCTGCCAAGAGCGAACTTGCAAGAATTGGAGGCATTACACCACCAGTATCCACTCTAAGTGGAAGATTTTGATTTCCACCGAATACTTTATTATTTATGACTCTCTTGGCATATTGAACTGGTATGTTTCGATAGGCAGATTCAACAAACGCTACAACGTAAAGAGCAATGATAATTACAGCGATTGATAAAAGGATGCTTAATCCTGTTAGCTCGCCATTTTTAAAGAGTGTCATTTTTTGCATAAACTCAGATGGTAACTCTACTGCAATCCCAGTAAAGATAATCAGAGAAACGCCGTTTTCTAGACCAAACTCAGTGATTCTTTCACCTAACCAAAGCAAGAACATAGTCCCTGCAGCTAGCGTAATCATTGTAGTTAATCTAAATAGCATACCTGGATCGTTAATAACCGGCATACCTGTTTTTGTTTTGAAAGTTTCAAAGACTGCTGCCATTCCGTAACCCTGAACGCAGCATAATAGAACAGAAGCATAGCGAGTCCATTTTTGAATTTTCTTATGGCCCTCGCTGTCTTCTTGCATTTCTTGAATTTGTGGAACCACTTCCCCGAGTAATGAGAAAATGATCGACGTAGTAACGTAAGGCATAATACCCAACGCTAAAACAGAAAATCTTTTAAATGCCCCACCTGAGAATGTGTTTACAAGATCAAAAATACCACCACCTGACTCCGCGAAGTATGAAGTAATTGCAGTTGCATTTACTCCTGGCACTGGAACTTGAGCTGCTAAACGATAAACCACCAAAAAAAGGAACGTATAGAATATCTTCTTTTTTAGTTCCTCAATCTTTCCTTGAGATGCGAGCATTTAAAATCCTTTTTATTTGATCTCTGATCCACTCTTCTTAATTAACTCTTCAGCTGTAGCTGAAAATTTTGAAATTCCTTCAAATGTTAATTTAGTTTTTAACTCAGCTTTACCAATAACTTTGATTGGGTGAGCTTTGTCTTGTCCAGAGATAAGTTTGTTAGCAATAAGAGTATCTCTGCTAACAACACCATTTGTAAATTTCTTTACAATATTTTCTAGTGTCACAACTGCGAACTTAGTTTTGAAAACTGCATTCGAGAAACCTCTTTTTGGAAGTCTCATATAAAGTGGCAAGTTGTTACCTTCAAAACCAGATCTTACGTGACCAGACTTTCTAGCCTTTTGACCCTTATGACCCTTACCAGCCTGAGTACCTTGACCAGAACCTTGTCCACGACCAATTCTTTTCGTTGGCTTATTTGCACCTTTTGGGCTGCTAATATTATTTAACGTCAACATTTATCACCTCAACCTATTCTTTAATGCTAAGAAGATGAATAACTTTTTTAATCATCCCTCTAACTGCTGGTGTATTTTCAAGCTCACGTGTTTCATTAAGCTTTCTTAACCCCAATCCTCTTACATTGGCCTTAACTTTTTCAGTTGTACCAATCGTGCTTTTAACAAGCGTAACTGCTATTTTACCTTTAGCCATAACAACCTCAACTAAGCTTTAATTCTAAGACCTTTTACATTTTTTTCACGAGTAGCTGCAACTTGATCAACTGATCTTAAGTTTTTAAGCGCTTTGAAAGTAGCCTTAACAACGTTATGTGGATTATTTCCTCTTAACGATTTAGTTAAAACATTTCTAACACCTGCAAGTTCTAAGATTGAACGACATGCACCCGCCGCCTTAACCCCAGTACCTTCTGCAGCTGGCTTAAAAAGAATCTTCCCTGCATCAAATTCTCCAAGAATTTCATGAGGAATAGTTCCGTTATCCAGAGGAACGCTAATCATGTTCTTGTAAGCTTCTTGCGTTGCTTTTCTGATAGCTTCAGGAACTTCCTTAGCTTTTCCAAGACCAAAACCAACTTTACCTTTTTTATCACCAACGATCATAAGTGCAGAAAAAGAAAATCTTCTACCACCCTTAACAACTTTAGCAACACGGTTAACCGCCACTACTCTTTCTTCTAATTCAGAAGCAGGAGCTGCCGATTTTTTCTTCTGAGCTGGAGCTCCACGTTTACCGCGTCTTTTCCCATCTCCTGACTCATTAGTATCATCTGTCATTTCTTCAATTACTGTAATTTCTTCTGACATATATCCCCTACCTACTAAACTTGAATTCCGTTTTCACGAACACTGTCCACAAGAGCTGCAATAACTCCAGTGTACTTATAACCAGCTCTATCAAAAACTGCAGTTGAAATGTTTTTTGATTTCATTGCTTCTGCTAATTTTTTACCAACTGCCTTTGCCCCTTCTTTGTTATTACGAGCGCCAGCTAAACCATTCTTACCAAATGTGTTAACTGCAACAATTGTTGAACCAGTAACGTCGTCAATCAACTGAACACTTAAATGCTTGTTCGACTTAACAGGACAAATTCTTGGTCTAACAGCTGTACCACTGATAGTTTTTCTAATAACAAGACGTCTTCTGTATCTTTGTAAGTCACTTTTGTCTTGGATCTTCTTAAATACTTTTCTCATATTTCCCTCTATACAGGACGGCGCCTATTACTTACCTTTACCGCCGGCTTTCCCTGCTTTTCTAATGATTGTTTCATCTGAATACTTCAAGCCTTTTCCTTTGTACGGTTCTGGCTCTCTAAATGATCTTACTACTGCTGCAACTTGACCAACGATCTCTTTATCGCAACCTTCGATATCGATTCTGTTTTTATCTACTTTAGCAGTAACTCCAACCGGTAATTTATAATCGATTGGATGCGAATAACCTAAGCTTAAGTTAAGTACTGAACCAGAAACACCAGCCTTGTAACCAACACCAGTAAATTCTAATGATTTAACAAAACCTTTACTTACCCCAGTAACCATATTATTTAACAATGTTCTAGCTGTACCCCATTGAGATCTAGCCTCAACAGATTCATCAGCAGGTGTTACTGTTAAATTTTTTCCATCAAGCTTCAAAGTAACAAGAGTATTGAACTCTCTTTCCATTGTGCCCTTTGGACCTTTAACTACAACTTTATGACCTTCTATTTTAACTTCTACTTTATCTGGTAGAGCAACAGGTACTTTTCCAATTCTTGACATAAATTACTCCAACTACCAAACGTTACAAATAACTTCTCCGCCAACCTTAGATCTCATGGCTTCTCTTGAAGTCATTACACCTTTTGACGTAGAAAGGATTGATAAACCTAAACCACTCATTACACGACCTAAATCAGTGTAAGCAGAATATCTTCTAAGACCTGGTCTAGAGATTCTTTTTAAACCAACAATCGCACCTTCTTTCAATGCAATTTTAATTTTAATATCACTTGGAGACTTAGCTATAATCTTAAAAGATTTAATATAGCCTTCATCTTTAAGTACTTTACAAATAGCAGCTTTAATTTTACTTGCAGGAAACTCTACTTTGTCATGGCCAGCTGCTGTACCATTTCTGATGATTGTAAGCATGTCTGCAATAGGATCTGTCATCATTTTTTATTCTCCTAGAAACTGGAAATTTACCAGCTCGATTTTGTTACACCTGGAATCATCCCTTTAAGAGATAATGTTCTAAAGCAAATTCTGCAAAGTTTAAACTTGCCGATAAATGCTTTTGATCTTCCACAATTTTCACATCTATTTTTGTGACGAACTGCGAATTTTGGTTTTTTGTTGTTTTTAATGATTTGAGCTAAACGTGCCATTTAATATTCCTCTCTAAATTATTTTCTAAAAGGCATACCAAGAAGAGTAAGTAGTTCTCTACCTTCTTCATTAGTTGTAGCAGTTGTTACGATTGAAATTCCCATTCCTCTAACCTTATCGACTTTGTCGTAGTTAATTTCCGAGAAAATAATCTGCTCTTTTAAACCTAATGTATAGTTACCTTTTCCGTCGAAACCTTTTGACGATACACCTCTAAAGTCTCTTACGCGCGGTAAAGAGATTGAGATTAATCTGTCTAGGAATTCATACATTTTTTCGCCACGTAAAGTAACAGATGCCCCTAACGGCATTCCTTGTCTTACTTTAAATGATGCGATTGACTTCTTCGCTCTAGCTACTACCGGCTTTTGACCTGTAATTGCTGAAATATCAGCCATGATTGCGTCAACAACTTTTCCATTAACTACAGCATCTTTCGAGCAACAGTTAACTACGATTTTTTCAATCTTAGGAATTTTGTGAACGTTACTATAGCCAAACTTTGTCTTCAAAGCTGGCACTGTTTCTTTTAAATATAAATCTTTTAATCTGCTCATTTTTATCCACCCAATTAAGACAGAACTGTTCCACACGCTTTTAATACGCGCACAGACTTTCCGTTTTTAACTTCAATTTTCACTCTTGATGGCTTTTTTGTTTTAGGGCTTACAAGAGCTACGTTACTAATATGAACTGGTGCAAAGTTAGTAGCAAATCCACCTTCTGGATTTTGCTGTGAAGGCTTAAGAGCTTTCTTAACAGTATTGATTCCATCAACTACAACTTTTGAAGTTTTTTCGTTAATGTTTAATACTTTTCCAGTCTTTCCTTTATCTTTGCCGGCAGTAACCATAACTTCATCGTTTACTTTAATTTTCTGCATAAATCACCTCAATTAAAGAACTTCAGGAGCTAAAGAACAGATCTTAGTAAAATTTCTAGATCTTAACTCTCTCGCTACTGGGCCAAAAATACGAGTTCCGATTGGCTCATTAGTATTGTTAATAATAACGACACTGTTTGTGTCGAATTTAATATAAGAACCGTCTTCTCTTCTTACTGGGTAAACAGTACGAACGATAACCGCTTTCTTAACGTCACCTTTTTTGATTTTTCCACCAGTAACAGCTTGCTGAACAGCAACAACGATAATATCGCCTAAGCCCGCAACCATTCTTTTAGATCCACCTAAAACTTTAATACATGTAACAACTTTAGCACCCGAGTTATCTGCAACCTCAAGGTTTGTTTGCATTTGGATCATATAAGCTCCATTAACCTTATTATATTAATTAATTTTTAATAGTTCCCACTTCTTTAATTTAGAGTGTGGGCGTGATTCAATAATCGTTACAGCATCACCAGTTTTTGCTGTATTTTTCTCGTCATGAGCGTGGTACTTCTTAGACTGGCTTACAAATTTACTGTAAACACTATCTTTAAAGCGACGAGTAACTTTTACTACAACAGTTTTGTCGTTTGAATCACTAACAACAACACCGTCAAGCGTTCTCTTAATTTTTTTTGTTTGTTCCATACTTTCCTCTTATTTGTTAGCTGATTTAGCCGTAAGAAGTCTC
>JAKLJM010000156.1:0-1043 GCA_023151145.1 Bacteriovoracaceae bacterium
TTAAAGGTAAGAACTGTTTCATCAAATGATGAAGTTTATAAGACCTTGGATGAACAACTAGATAAAGGGAATATTTTAGGGCTTCATTATAAGGCAGAAACACTTTATCATTATAAAAATAATGTAACATTCACGAATCATGCCTCCTCAATTGTAGGTAGACGTTTTAATCCAAAGACGATGAGTTGTGAGTATTTATTGCGAAATTCTTGGGGAAAGGAATGTGGTTCTTATTACAATGACTACGACTGTAAAGATGGACATGTTTGGATTGCTGAAGACTTTTTTAAATATAATAAATCAATCGGTGAAGTTATTTACGTGGAGAAAAAATAAATGAAATTATTAATATTTTTAAGTTCGATTATTTCTTTTTCTTCTCTGGCGATTGAATGTGGTCAATTTCAAACAAAATATATTAATGAAGGCAAAGAAGTTCTTACAAAAGAAGAGCTTTGTCTTGATGTTAAGAAAAAGTTTACTGGTGGCTATTCAAAAAATTGTACCATTGTAGGTGGCCCTAAATGCCCTTTTAAGGCGATTAAAAAAGGATTGGCCTATGAAAGCTTCATTAAAGAAATCGGCTCACCGAGCTTTAATTTATGTTATTACTTAGATGGCCAGCCACAGATGTACGAAATCAAAATTAAGGATAAATGGCAGGCTTTTGAGCGCTGTTATTGGAAAGACACGAAAGAGTTTGTGGAGCTGGCAGAACTGGTTGAATATTACCGATCACTTTAAAAATTTTTGGGCGGGATTACTCTGCCGCCCATAAAATATTTGAAGTTCCTTGTCCCTTTGTATAGTCAACAATATTAGCACATACACCGATTTTACTGAACTTACAGTTAAAAACTGATTTGATGTAAGAATCAATATTCGGCGTAATTGCCGTGTCTATTTTCCAAAAAGGTTTCCATGACGATGTCGATGTAGAGTAAAAGTAAATGTCTGATGAAGATGCAAAAAAGATTTTAGAGTCATCGCTCGTAACTAATGATTTTGGTGAGCCCATTCCCAAAGTAGAATTGTAAATCTCT
>JAKLJM010000156.1:1125-6996 GCA_023151145.1 Bacteriovoracaceae bacterium
CTATATCGATATCTTTCCAAGTGCTTGAAGAAGTTCTAAAAACTTCCGTCCAGTTACTTCCACCATCCGTAGATCGATAAATGGCCGAATAGGAAGCGGATGGCGCTTCAAATGCCGTTGCCCCTAATAACAATTCACCATTTGATAATGCGATTAATGATTTTACGTTAAAGTCAGTCTGAGAGCCGACAACTGGAAAATTGTAGATGGTTGAAAAACCAGTGCCTGTTGGACTACCTTTGCGAAGTACTTTATCTACTAGGTAGTAAACATTTCCATTTTTATCAATTTCTAGGACTTTGTTACTAACATATCCGGCCAATGTATCGACTGTTGTCCAAGTAGAACCAGAATTTGAACTCATTCTTAAGTTAGTCATTGACGTTGTATAAGAGTGATCGGTTGCAAAAATAAAATTATTCAATGGGCTTACTTCAATTTGGTCCGAGAAATGGTCGACGTTATTTTCAATGACAAAGTCTGTCTTCGTCCAATCTATTCCATTATTACTACTTTTCATAATAACGTAAGGTTCAGCAGAATTTCCCTCATTGGTGGATGAGACCCATCCCGCAGTATAAATGTTACCAATGCTATCCTCAGCGTAATCTTCAACTTCACTATATAAACGATCAAAGTAATAAATGATTGATCGTTCGGTCCAAGTGCTCCCTTTATCAGTTGAAATATTGACGACCATTTGATCATCAGTTCGGCGGGTACCGATTGAGATCAAATCACCATTTTGAAGCTCATATAAATATCCTCCTTCATGTTGGTTTCCTACACCACCAACACTGAGAGCGACAGAAAAATTGACTCCAGAGTCGATACTTTTGATTATATCGAGATAAGTTTCGTGGTAAGAGACTGTTCTCCCACCGTTACTTATAATTTCTCCCGTTGATAATATTAATGATGTAACACCTTCTCCTGTACGTGCATGAATCTCGTTCCAGGTTGCCCCGGCGTCTGTTGTTCGATAGATTTTCCATAAGCCTGAAGACCTGCCTGTGAAGTATGCAGTTGAATTATCGACTATTGTTAGTTGGCCATATTCTTGATACATGACTTGATTAAAGCCGGCTGCATTCATATTAACTGGTGAACTCCAGTTCCATGAACCTAAAAGATAAGTAGCTTTATATAATTTATTATCGACGACAACCCACAGATCTCCATTTGGTGCCATTCTTATGCTTGTTGGTTGGCCAGCGTTTGGAAAATTACCAATGATTTGCCAAGAATTTCCATTGTCGATACTCATTTTTATAATGGCATCATTTCCCCAAGAAATATTGCTACTGTAACCAGCACTAAAAATGTCACCATTGCTTGCTGAGGTGATAGTAGTACAACTATTTGAGCTTAAGGAAAGCCATGAATGATCAACGTTTACCCAACTTAATCCACCATTAGAGCTTTTTCGCACGAGCCATTCGGTATTTGCACTTCCGGGAGTTCCACCGTATCCCCAAGTGTACCCACAAACATAAACATCATTACCAACGGCCGTTATGTCCAATGGATGAGTTTCACCAGCAAGATACATATAAAATCTATCGACCATGTTCCATGAAGTACCATTGTCTGTGCTTTTAAAAGTCGCCAAATATTCCCAGCCCGTTCCATCAATAACTACGGATGTAACATAGATTGATCCATCATCAGTTTGGGTAACACCCATCGGATAGTTTTGATCACCATAAGAAAGTGGCTGGTCTAGTAAGAATTTTTCTTTTAGCCCAATGATTTTGATCGGCAACTGACCACTTCGTCCAGTTGAGTCTGATAAATTTAAGGCAAAACTAGAATTGGCAAGTGAATCTGGAGCTGTGTAAGTTGTGGTAGCGTTATCAAAGTTACCGATTGGATTTAGATCTGCGGTATAAGGGCCAAGTCCATTGGAAGTAGGAATTAAAATAGAATCACCTGATAGAATTTCTAGTTCAGCTACTGGGAAGATTAAAGTTGGCTTAGTAGGATTTGATAATTTATTTTTTTTTAACAGATCAACATTGATTTCAGGTTTACAAGAAACCAAAACGAAAAGGGTGATTAGTTGAAAAATCGAGTTTCCAATTAAGTATATGTTTTTTATTGATAAAAGTGATTTAAGCCAATTAAATACCATAGTACTACTGTCGGCTAAAATCAGAGTATTTATTAATTTTTTTGAAGAAATTAAGGAATCACTAATTAACTATATGATAGCTCGTAATTTATTTAGTAGTAATAATACAAGCCACCTTCAACAATTTGAGCCTTTTCTAAGAGTGAGAGTTTTAAATTAAGCGAGGTATGGCTACTTACATGGGCCCTGGTTTCAGAGTGAATGGAGTACTGATAAAAGTTTTCTAGACCAGATCCGACGAAATTCTGTGAATAATTTAATTCGATCATTTGATTGAGAAACTTGAAATCAAAAACTATTAAAGATTTAATACCTAGTTGTAATTCTGATTTGTCATCTTCTCGGAGATAAAGACCAGTTGTTCCAAGTAAACTAAAAATTCCTTTAGTAAAGCCACCGGCCATGGTTCCACCCTTTAAAAGAGAGTGGGTAAATTCATCTTTGCCACTTTTAAATGTTTCAAAGGCGCCAAGTTTTCCAAACCATGACATAGAGTTTTTGTAAGGATTAAGAGGTGAAATATTTGTGACTTGAAATAAAGTGACGTTATTAACTTTTAATTTTTCATTTTTCTTATAATAACTTAATTCTGCATTAAAGAATTCTATCTGAGTGTGTGGAGGTTGTCCTTGGCTTCTATCTAATAAATCATGCAAAGTATGCCGGTATGCGAATTTAGCATAACTACCATAGTTTTTTTGATCACCGATGAGTAGTCCCACGCGTTCACTGGGATGAGAAAGGGTAGGGTCACGTTCTTCTAAATTTGAAACTTTGATCTCGGGAGAGATGAGGGCAATGTCTGCGCGCAGGTTTAGGAGTTGCTGTTTTTCTTTTGAGACCGAGCCATCTTTATTCATCAAATCTTGAGGTCGCAAATAATCATTTAATTCAAGAGCCGCATCAAGTAGATTCATCTTTTCTATATCTGTGAACTGAGTAGTTAAGCTTTGAAAGCTATCTGGTTTTTCCGTGATATTTTTTAAAATTGAAAGCGATAATTCATTTAGTCGTTGACGATAAATTTCTGCTTTTTCTCTTTGTGAAATTCTGAGCACTGGCGGATTGAGAATTCCTGGGTATCTTTTAAGTGCTTTAACGGTATCAATGGGAATGACTGATGTTTTTAAATCACTCATTAATTCTTGATCGTAAATGAGATCCAAAAAGTTTAAAATTTGATAGGAACAATTTTCATCGATGTAATAATATCTAAATTTTGCACTTCCTAATTCCCAGACGTGACGTTCAAAATTTTCTAATTGATCAGGGGTCATATTAAGTTCATATTCCCACAAATCTCTTGATTCATAGTCGTTGTATTCACGAATTTTATAATAGTAAGGAATGAGAGTGTATGTGCCGGAGAACTGACCTAATAAGCCTTTAAAGGCGTAGATAACGGCATTGTCCACATCCACATTGGCAGCATAATTAAGTCCGTAATCTAACAGATCACTTTTAGGAACACCTGGAGTTTTTTTCTGATTAAGTTTTAAAAGGGTGTGGCCAAAAGCTGAGGCCGGAGTATTGACGTAGTAAGAAGAGAAGACCAGGCTTACACTTCCTAAGTTGATGCGAGTTTTAAATTTATTCCATTCTTCGCATTTTTCCGTTGGATAGGTCGGGAGATTGAGTGTTTCAGCAATGAATTTCGTTCGTAACGGAAATTTACATAAACTTGGATCTTGTCTTTTATAGAGTTTTAAAAATTCTCTGGTTTCATATTCTGGATCAATTCTGGCTTTCGTAAAATCATTTGCGGTAAAAAATTCTGGATTTTGAATTTTACTTTCCACCCCAAAAAACTTTTTGTCGTAATAGTATAGTTTTTGCCATTTCGGGTGTTGAAAGATGTTGTCTTCGTTATATTGAAGATTGGCAAAAGATAACAGTGAATGAAAAAAAAGGAGGAGTCCGAAGACTCCTCTGGAGTAGAGAGAATTCAAATTAGATTCTTCCGCAAGCAGCAGGTACTACTTTGTTTAATGAAGTTGTGATTTCTTCAGAAGTCACAGTTTCAGAAGGGAAAATTGATTTGTAGTTTTTTTGCAATGTAGCACCGATAGCTGAATCATATGAACAACCATATACTTCAGTAAGTGCAGTTAACGTTTCACCTTGTCCACGAGCAATGTCGTTTGCAAGAGCAACACGATTTGCTTCAACGTAAGCTTTTACGTTTACGTAAGTACCTTTTGTATCACAGTTTGAAGTACCAGTTGTGATACCAAAAGTTTGTGATCCAGATGTACCGTTTGTTGTAGCTGCTAATACTTGGTTAACCATGCCATTTTTGCTTTCCCATAGCATTGAACCAAGTCCACATCCAGCTGCACCGTAACCAGCAGCAAATGTAGAAGATGACATTAAAGCAACTAATCCTACGATAAGAGATTTTTTCATTTTACATCCTTCTGTAAAAGTTAATAGAAGACTCTATTTTTTAAGTAAGTTCAAAAAACTGCAAGAGAAAAATGAGTAAATTCTGTTTATACCTGAGTACTTAATTATTTCTTTAGATGTTTATGAAAAATGTTAACTCTATCGAAATGGTCGGCCAAAGATTTTTTAATACTTTGAGAGAATTAATAAACAAAGTCTTAAATATTTTTTTGAGAGACTTATGAAAAGTCATTGAACTTTAAGTTATTAACTAGGGCAGCATTAAGTATATTAGTTGTTGCTTCTACCTTAACGGCTTTTAGTGCATATGGTTTGTATCAAGAAATTTAAAATCGCTAAGGCCTATGAACTCAATTGATCTCTTACTAAAAGTCTAGCGCAAATAAAAGACAAGAATCATCCTTTATCAAGAAGTGGATAATCAAAACCAGATTATTAGTGAGTTAGAGAGTGAAGTGTATGGCGAAAGGTCGAAGTAGACCATCACCATATTAATATCTTAGCTTAAAATCTAATGATTATTGTTTTTATCTATCAATAGATCATTAAGAAATGCTCTCGTGATAGGACGAATTCGTCTAGAATATAATAGAGGAAAAGTTGTCCTGGAGGGATTGATTATGGTTAAAAAAACAATAGGCATCATCATTTTAATAATGGGAATTATAGGAGCGATGAACGGTTAAGTTCATCGCTTTTCTTCACTTATTTTTTGTAATGAACTTCAGTTAAACCGTGTCTTCCGTCGCGATGATCTCTAAAACCATGTTGAACTTTTAATTTATTATTTCCTAAATTGATTAAGCGATATTCTTCTTCAAAAATCAATTCATCGTTGTTGTGTGTTTCAATGATATAAATGAGAGCATTTTCAGCTTTGTTTAAGACTGCAGATTTAGTTGTCACTGATCGGATTGTTTTTTTCACTCCGACACAAACTTTTGGAAGAGGGAAAGAGCCTACTTCTTTACCTACACATTCTTTATATTCATGGACAGATTCTTCAACGTTGCCATGGCATAAATTAAATGGGCTTGCTTGATTAAAAGAAACGATTGCTCCACCATTTTTACATTTGCTTGAGTCTAGTGAGACGCTTTTATAAAAGGGAGATAATTCGTCATTGTAATCTGTACTAATGTATTTACCAGATTCAAAGGCAAATGCACTAAATGTTGATAGAAATAAGAGTGCGCTTATTGTTAGGGTCTTCATATAATCATCCTTATAGGGTGAGAGTTTATTGATGATTATAGAGGAATGTATAAATCTAAATTCAAAGTGTGTAAAAATGAACTGTCTAAAAGATTGCACTTTTTTTAGACAGTTCA
>JAKLJM010000157.1 GCA_023151145.1 Bacteriovoracaceae bacterium
ATTGATTTGGTTTTGGTTTTGACGTATTGAAATAATGCTGTTCTTTTTAGAGGGTCAATGGTGAGTATTTCACTCAAGTGAAAATCATCCATTGGATCAATACATGAAGTAACAATTGTTTCTTTTTGTATAAAGTTTTCTGAGGATTTAAAAATAACTCTTTCTAGTGCCTTACATGTAGGAATCGTGCCTGCAGGAATTTCTTTTTTTGTTACCGAAAAATCATACTCTATTTTATCAAAAATGACCTTTTTATTTATTTCATCATACTTCAGTTCTCCCGCAGGACATTCCACAGGACCTGAAACCAAATGAAGATATTCATTTCCCATGGCATATGTTAGCTGAAATGAAGAAGACAAAATAATGACAATGGCAAAAAGTGATTTCATCACTTATTTTCCACTTGCACCATAATTGGGCAAGACTCTAGCACTTGGATCTAATACATCACAATTTTGCCAAGTTCTATTAGGCATCCAAAAGTCTGGTATAAGCTTCTCTTTTCCTTTAAAACACTCTTCAAAAATTTCACGATAAAAAAGTGATTCTTTAGTGAATGGTGGACAGTGAGTGTATTGTAGGCATTTCTTTTTAAACTCATCTTCGGAATAAAGTGTTTCTACATAGGCTTTTATCTCATCAACCATACTATGGCCGACAGCATCTGAGAATGCTGCTTTTTCTCTCCATAAAATACTATCTGGTAAAAGTTTGGATTCTTTAAAGGCTTCACGTAAAAGAAATTTTCCAACTCCTGTTGTATTCATTTTTAACTTGGGATCGATATGCATCACAAAGCGTACGAAATCTTTATCACTAAAAGGCACTCTCGCCTCTAATGAATGGGCACTTATTGAACGATCTGCTCGAAGAACGTCATAAAGATAAATTTCTCTAATTCTTTTTTTCGCCTCTTCTTGAAAGGCATCTGCCGTTGGGGCAAAATCGGTATATTTGTATCCAAATAATTCATCCGAAACCTCACCTGTTAGTAAGACTTTTATATTTGTTTTTTGGTGAATATATTTACAAACTAAATACATTCCAAGAGATGCTCTAATTGTCGTAATATCCCAAGTCTCTAATTGGAAAATTACATCTTTTAATGAGGCTTTAATTTCATCCCATGTCATGACGACTGATGTATGTTGGGCACCAATATACTCAGCTACAATTTCAGCATATTTGGAATCAATAGCATCATGTGGCATACCAATGGAAAATGTACGAATAGGTTTTTTTGACATGGATTGAGCGATGGCACACACTAAGCTTGAATCCAACCCTCCGCTCAATAGAAAACCAACTTCTGCATCTGATTGTAATCTTTTTTCTACTGCTGATGTTAATAGATGCTTTATTCCTCTTTTAATCTCATTTAAATCAGTATGCTTTACGCCTCGATCATCTGTTAAATCTAGATAACATTGAATTTTTTCACCATCAAAATAATGGCCTGGTGGAAATGGAAGTACCTTTTCGGCAAAAGTCGTTAGCGCCTTTGCTTCCGATGCGAACATATATTGACCATTTGCTGAAATGGTATAAAACAGAGGTCTTATTCCCATTGGATCACGAGAAGCTAATAATTTTTTTATACGATCATCCCAAATGACAAAGGCAAATTCTCCATCTAAACGAGTGGATAACTCTTTAATTCCCCATTTATGATAAAGCGGTAATAACACTTCACAATCTGAACTTGATTTAAATGAATGATCGACACATTCATCTTTTAAAGGAAGATAATTATAAATTTCACCATTACAAACGAGTAAATCATTTGATATTTGAAAGGGTTGATTTCCGGAATGACTTAAATCCATAATCGCTAGACGATGGAAGCCGAAAATGCCGTGGCTAAAAGTAACGATATTGTGGTCATCTGGTCCTCGGTGAGCAATTGTCTTAAAAGCGCTATCAAAAGTTAATGAATCCATTTTTTCTGTAACTAAAAATCCGCACATGCCGAGCACTCCCATCAAAAAATTCTACCTTCTATTTTTACCATGAGCATGAATTACTTCCTATATAATAATTATTAAGGTAGTTTTTTATTAAAATGATATTATTTTGAAGAATAATCTATCAAGTTGACATTTGTATGAGGAAAATATGGAAGAAATTTACCACATTGATAATTTAGACCGGAAAATTCTCTCCTTACTTCAACACGATGGCCGACTACCTTACACCGATATTGCTAAAAAATTAACCGTTTCTCCTGGAACCATTCATCAAAGAATTAACAAAATGACTGAGGCGGGAATCATTAAGGGAACACGATTAATTTTAGATTATCAACGATTAGGTTTCGATGTCACAACCTTGCTTGGTCTTTATCTTAAAAGTGCGAAAGATTTAAATAAAGTGCTTGAGAAGCTAAAATCGATGAAAGAAGTAGTCGACGTTTATTACACTACAGGCTCTTACGCACTTATTATTAAAATACATCACAAAACAATTAAAGATTATCACCAATTTTTAGTAGATAAACTGCAAAGCATTCCTGAAATTCAATCAACTGAATCCTTTATCTGTTTAGATCAACCCATTGAGCGAGCTCTCTATGTCTAAATCCAATGATCAAAAATTTAAAAATTTATCTAAATACACTTTCATTCTATTTATTAGTGAAACGGGAATTGGAAGTGTTCTACATGGTTTTAAAATTCCCCTCAGTGGACATCTTCTATCTTTAAACCAAAGTTTTTGGCTTACAAGACTGACTCTTCAAAACAAAAGAAAAGAAGATAGCAATCATGCTGCCCAAGTTTCAAGCATCCTAAAATCTCTTTCTCCAACTGGCAAAAAGCTCACTCCAATGCTAGCTATTTCCATGCAAGGCTTTCTCTTTCATCTTCCACTCTATTTTGGAATTAACTCTCTTACTCTGATTGTCGCGGGTGTTTTTTTATCACTTTGGGCCTTTATTCAGCCATTGCTCATCTATTTAATGATATTTGGAAAAAGTCTCTTGGATGTTGCTCAGTATTTCTTAGAAAAACTTAACGAAGTCATTCCCTTTGTACCAAGTGACTTAAGTATCATCCTCTTACTTTTCATTGTCATAAAAATTCTATTTTCAATCTTCGTTTCTCTATTTGCTCTTAAAATTGATGACCAAAAAGAAAAACAATTCGCAGAAAAAATAGAAAATCAATATTCTATAAGTTTCAATAAACCCAAAAAGGAAAAGACATTTTTAAAGGGATTATTTTTTGATTTAACTCGTCCTCTTTTTTTGGCAACATTTTCCCTAACAATTCTCTTTTTCTATTTTTCAGAAAGTCACTACAGTAAAACGATTTGGTCAACCTTGCGTCCTCTGGCAAGTGCTATCATTATTTTTAGTTTTCTTAGGTTGTATCCCACTGAAAAAATCCTTAAACTATTCAAAAACGATTCGACTAATAAAAGACTGTTGGAAAATATTTTGAAAAAAATAAAATCAGATTCTTAAAGGAAACAAATGAGGAAATTAAAAATCTTAGTCATCTTAAGCATCCTTCTTATTCCTTTGTCTTCACTTCTGGCGCTAGATATAATTGACATTCCCCTATCGCCCAAAAACATATTTAATCTAAATAAAGGAAAAAAAGAAATCATTATAACAATAGATGATGGTCCAACTCCTGGTGTTACTGACATCATTTTAGATGAACTTAAAAATCAAAACATTCAAGCTGCATTTTTTGTCATAGGACAAAAGGCAGAAAAAAATCCAGAACTTATGGCGCGTATATCAGACGAAGGCCATATCATAGGAAATCACACACTCACTCATCCGATCTTAACAAAACTAGATCCCAGCAATTGGAAACAAATATTAAATGGAGAATTTTTCGGTACTCATCAAAAAATTGAAACCTATTTTAATCAGCAAAGAGAATGGTATTTTAGAGCTCCTGGCGGAGCATGGGAAAGTAAACTTGCTCAATACTTAAACCAAGACCCAATCGGTCTTCGTTATCTAGGTCCACTCTATTGGGATATTGGTGGCGAGATTTTATACAGCAATGGGAAGTATTTAAGCGCAGCAGATTGGGATTGCTGGCGAAAAAATCTCTCCGTCCACCAATGTTTAGAAGGATACAGCAATGAAACCGTTAAATTTAAAGGCGGAGTCATTCTCTTTCACGATGTCAGGAAAGAAAGTGCTGAACTTATTACTGAGTATATTAAATCATTTAAAAAATTAGGTTATTCATTCAAAACTCTAGATGACATTCAACTTTAATTAAAAAAACATTTTAGAGAGTTAATTTTTTATCTCGGGTTTGAATGACTTCTGCCATAATACTTATGGCGATTTCGAATGGATCATTACTCCCGATATTAAGTCCTATCGGACAATGAAACTGGGCAATTTGTTCAGGCGTATAATGTAATTTCATTAATTCTGATTTCATTAATAGATTTTTTTGTTCACTGCCAATAACGCCTACATATGAAAATTTATTGTAATGAAGGACTTCTTTTAGAATAGGAAAATCTGTCGAATGCCCCATCGTCACAAGAATCACGTAAGCATTTTCTGGAAGATTATGGACGGTGCTCGGTAAATCTTCAGTACATACTGTTTCTAAATTAGGACTTTTAGAAAATTTGTTGATCCATTCTTCTCGTGTGTCATAAACCACCACACGTCCTTTTAACTTCACCAGAAGTGGAACTAGGGCTTGGGCGACATGTCCTGCACCATAAACCACAAACTGTAATTCCTTTGAACTTTCGACAAATTCAAATAAAAAGGAAACCTCTCCACCGCAGGTCATACCGACATCTCGTTGTAAGTTCCATTTAACACTAAAAGGTAGGAACTCTTCCTTTGTTATTTTTTCTTTAATGAGCTCTAAACACTTAGCCTCAACCTTTCCCCCTCCCACTGTACCAAACACTAAACCATTTTCATCAGCAATGATACGAGCTGCTAAATCTTGGGGAGCGCTTCCTCGAACATCAGCTAGAGTCACAATAGCAAAAGGAGTTACTTTTTTACTTCGTTCATGGAAAGCTTCAATAAACTCATAATACTTCATATGGCTAACTTCTTCTTCTCGATAAGAGAATTTCTTCATTGGTGGCTGGGCTTTTTAAATTAAGTTCATTTTTATTTGTATTTTCTAATAAGGCTTTTTTAATGGCCGTAAAAACAGATGCTGATAATAAAAATGGTGGCTCTCCAACTGCTTTACTTTTATAAACATTAGGTGTCGGATGCAGGTTCTCAAAAAAAGATATATTAAAAATTCTTGGTGTATCTTGAATACTTGGAATTTTATATGTGGTTGGACTATGACTTATTAAGTTCATTTCTTTCCCATAAAATAGTTTTTCATTCGTTACCCAGCCCATTCCCTGAACAAAGGCACCCGCAACTTGTCCTTGATCAATTCCAGGATTAATTGGGCGACCTAAATCCATTAAGATATCAGTACGCACGACTTTAGATTCTCCAGTGTAAAGATCAATTAAAACTTCAGAAACCGCAGCACCGTTGGTAAAATAATTAAAAGCTTTACCACTTCCAAGTTTTTTAGAAAAACCTAATCCTTCTGTTTTAAAGAATGCATAGCCCGCTAATGAAATACGATTAAAATAAGCTTTACCGATTAAATCAAGGAGCGAATATTTTTTATTATTGGGAGCAATGACTTCATTATTTACAAATAAGAAACGCTCTAAAGTATCATCAGTGATATCATTTTCATGCACTTCAATTTCATGAATATCATCACTAGGTAAACCCATTTCTAGTTTTTGGATCAAAGAAACTAATCTTTTTTTAATTTTTGTAGCGGCCAAAAATGCGGCACTTCCATTAATATCAGCGCCACTTGAGGCAGCCGTTG
>JAKLJM010000158.1 GCA_023151145.1 Bacteriovoracaceae bacterium
TTTAGACTCTAATCTCTTGTTCAATTTTTTGATTTTCAAACTGTGGAAAAGTAAGAATAAAAACCGTCCCTGATGGATAGTTATCAAAAACTTCTATCTTTCCTTCAAAAACGTCGATAAAAGCTTTTACAATTCCCATACCAAGTCCAGTTCCATCTTCCCCACTCGTGCCCCGAACGCTTTGATGAAACTTGCGATTAAATAGATTATTTTTCATCTCATTAGACATGCCTGTTCCATGATCTGCAATTTTAAACACTAACATCGAATCTAATAATTGACCGGTTATTGTGACTTTATTTCCAGGGTAAGAAAACTTAATAGCATTACTGACGAGGTTTCCAAGGACACTTACCTCTAAGGCATTTGCGTCAGCTCGAATAAAAATATTTTCTGGAACTTCATTAATATAATCAATTTCTAGCTCTTTTTTATCAGCTAACAAACTAGCACTAAAGACAACGCGATCGAGAAGACTTCTCACATCCACTGCTTCAAAATCCACATGTCCTAAATCCGAGCGCTCTAAAAGCTTTACTCCTCTTAGAACTTGAGTCAGTTTCAATGAAGAGTTTTGAGCTTTTGACAATAAATCTTTTCTTGGATCATCGTTATCCATTCTTTTTTCTAACATCTTCAAAGATAAATCAATCACACATGAGCTATTAGCAATATCATGAGATAAGATTCTAAGTAGCTGAGTTTTTTCTTCCGTTAATTTTTCTAATTCTTGTTTTTTTTGTTCAATTTCACTTAAAAGCTCAATAGAATTTCGATGTCCTTCGATTATTCGACGAAGCACTTTAAAAAATTGAAAAACAATATTTACTTCGGGAAAAGTAACATAATACTTCCCAATCTTTCCTTCTATCGAACTAACGACTTTCGCTTTTGGCAACCCGATCAAGGTCGGGGTAATTTCAAACAAGTAATGGTAGGTTTCTAGAAAAATGGGACATTCTTTAAGATTTTTATCAAGAGAGATGGTAATGACAATTTGTTTGGAGTTTAGTGATTTATATTCAAAGTGAACGGCTTTACCATAAAGATAGCGCGCCACGAACACGCAAGTAAACCAATAACCATTTTTAACAGAAATTAATCCTGAACCAATTTTCTTAATAAAACTCATGTTGTTATTATTAAGACCGGTGTAGGCAATTTCCCTTGCGGCAAACTCCCGCCCCAAATGTTTTTCTAGATTTTGATACATTTGAACAAACTGTGACCAATGATGTTTCTTAGAAGAAGCTTTAAGCTCAGCAACGGATAAGCCTGTCCCATGAACCAATAATGATTCATCGAGATTATTATTTTTCAGAGCCTCGAAAAATGCACAGGTTGCTAAATTTAATACTTCCATCATTCATCCTTATTATCGAAAACTATCTCCTAAACAAATAGGAAATGCCAAGGACCTAATTGCAATTTAAGAATATTTATGGAACAAAAAGGTGAATCGGTAGAAATCAAAAATTGGTGGTCGAAGCCAGACGCTGGACGAACCACTCTCTACTGTTAGTTATGTATCTGTTTTTATTCCACATTTCATTGGAAATCCAGCGGAAAATCACGAGATTTTACGGAAACTCTATCTAGATTTCGACCTTTCTAGCTATCAAATTTCAGATTTAACAGGATGGTCACGGACAGCAATCAGTGATTACCTAAGAAAGAACCAGATCAACAAGGAATCTATAAAATCACCGATTCCACGCTATGGTGAGAGAGAGGTTTCAGGCGTTCGTGTGCCTCATCAAGCTGAACAAAAAGTAATTCAAAAAATTATGTCATTAAAATCCAAGGGCCATTCATTCAGAGAAATAGCCAGACTCCTAACGGAAAGTGGCATTCCTTCAAAGCGTGGTGGCCAGTGGTCAAAAACTACAGTCCAAGAAATTTATAAACGTGAACAGGAGAAGAAAAAATGAAAGCAGTAGCAGAAATAGTAACAGCAATTATTTTACTAGCGTCAGGTGGCTACCTTGCACCAAAAGCAATTGAAAGTTTTAAAAAGGAAACTCTAGTGAAGATTGATAAAGGTCTTCCGCCACTTCAAACTTTTTCTCAGAAACTACAGAGGTAATATGACTGTATCGCCAATGGCCTTGTAATATAATTAACCACATTTATTAGAACAACATGAGTCTTTTACAGGCTCTGCTTTCTTGATTTTTGATAACTTAATTATGCTAATACCGCCTCTGATTACAATCAATGAAACAATACCTCCAATGAGCAAATCAGGAAGATTACTCTTAAAAAAGTAAACAAGCAGACCAGAAACAATTACCCCTGTATTAACGATTACATCATTAGCAGAGAATATCCAACTGGCCTTCATGTGAACTTCACCGTCTTTATGCTTATGAATCAAAGCTAGACACCAAACATTTGCGAAAAGAGCAACAATTGAAACCATGATCATATAATTTGAAAGTGGTTCACTCCCAAAATAGAATTTTCTGCCGACCTCGACTAAGCATAACAGGCCAAGAGAAATTTGCATTATTCCGCTAAAATATGCAGCCTTATGCTTCATTGCGACTGCCTTTCCAACCGCATAAAGACTTAAACCATATACAAATGAATCAGCTAACATATCAAGTCCATCAGCAAGAAGCCCCGTAGACTCAGCATAAATCCCTAAAACAATCTCAACTACAAACATCGTAAAATTTATACTCAATAAATATTTTAATGTTTTTGCTTCTACGCTCGGACTTATATCTGGAATATCATTTTCAAATACCTCCTGCGAACTTATTAAGTCACCGGGAAGAGAAATAGCATTTAAAGTCTCCATTATTTGGTGCTTATCCACACTATGATAGAAATGAACAATTCTAGACTCTAAATCAAACTCCATCTTCGCACTTGGGTCTAATTTTTCCATCAATCCTTCGATCATTTTTATTTCCGAAGGACAATCCATTTTTTTTATTCTCACAGACGTTTTATTCATTTATGCAACACCTTTTATAAGCTTCAATCTAGAGATAATGAAGAAAGACAGTACTAAAACTATCATCGTCAATTGTGCGACTAATACCTCTAAGGTCGAATTAAAGCCCAACTCAGGAAGAGAAAAAACATCTAAAGACGTTTGTGAAAATATGCCTGTCTTCTGAAGAGCACCAATCCCTTTACCTAAGAAAATTGTCGATAAACTCAAAATTAATATAGTCGATGCCTTAAATAGATATTTTAAGTTTAGCTTGATTGAAAATTTAATTGCAAATGCAATGATCAAGAAGGTTAACAGCACTGCTGATATTGCGCCAAGTCCAACGAAGTAATGTTGATGGCCATCAAGAATTAAAATCTTAATAAAAAGTATCGTTTCAAATATTTCTCTAAAAGATGCGGTAAATGCAATTAAAAATAAGGCAAGACCTTTTCCACTGCCAAGAGAGCTATCTACTGCTGTTAGTAATTTGTGTTTTAATTTGGAAACATCTGTATTTTTATGCATCCAATAACCGACGTAGAACAACATCAAAGACGCAATCAGGGCAGTATAACCTTCGAGTGATTCAGCGATTTCTCCAGTTATATTGATATATCTACTTAGAAAGATGTATGCAACTAATCCAAAAGCAATGGAAGAAACCCAGCCTAAATGAATATGCTTATTAAAAACAGTCGCATTAGATTTTCTTGTAAGACTAAGCAGTAAAAATAATATAAGACCCGCTTCAAAGGCTTCTCTAAGTACAATACCAAAAGACATTAAAAACGATGATGTATTTGTTTTTTTGATTATTGAAGAATCTATTGTTCCTTGGAGCTTACTCAGTATTGGATTTAATACTAATTCAACTTCATCATTACTAGCTCCATCAGAAATTAAGCCACGATATTTTGCCAACAAAGTCTCTAGCTCAATAACTAAATTCCCGTTTTTTGACTTTAGAATTCCCTCTACAGGCTCCACGCCTTGAAGGTAGGCAGAAAGTGAAAGATTTTTTGCCTCTTTAACTTTACCTGACTTATATAAAGAAAAACTTTCCTTTAATTCCTTTATTGCCTTTTTTAAATAAATTTCAACTTGTCCTTTATTCCCATTTGAAGGAGGCGATGAATTGATGTCCCTTACTGCGGCCATCATTCCCATTAAATCATCTTCTTTGATATCAAATCTTTTTTGAATTTCATTATCTGAAAGGGACGAACTTTCTTTACTACCTAAAACCAAACCTGCTTTCTTCTCAATATTTTTAAAGCGAAAACTAGATACATAATAAGCCAAGGACCAACGATCTTCTTTTGAAAGATAGTCATGAGCGGCCATTCCTGTTCCATTTACTCCTAAAGTGATTGTGTTATATGCTCCATAAGGGGATACATTTCTCATCCTCTCTAAGTCGTGAAAATTTGTGGGGCTTGGTTCCAGCCCTTTTCCAGCCTCTCCATCACCGTATCCACTCTGTCCGTGGCAACTCATACAGTTATTTTCATACAGATTAGCTGCCTTTGCTAAATTAACTTCTGTTTCTGGATAGGTTAAAAGGTTAAATTGTTTTAAAATTTCTGACTTTATTGTATTTGCAAGAGAAGAAACCTCACCAACATTTCTTTTGTCTAAAATTGCTTGATTGAGTTTTTGAATACTAGAACTTAAACTTTGATTGTAACTGTTCTCTTTTGCAATCCTTAGAACTTCACTAGAGAAATCTATTTGCTCTTGATACTCTTCTTTACTTTTTACTTTTCCATTATCTACTGCTTCGCCATAATCCTGAGCTAAGTAGCTCAAAAGGTGGACCGCCAATTGGTTCTCTTTGGTCGACGCAAAAGCGGTAGAACTTAAAGTAATAAAAAAACAAAACAGAATCTTACTCATTCTCACTGTCTTTCTCCATAGAATGTATATTTTCACAAAGGCCACAACCAATTTCAGGGTCACATTGTAAGTAGTATTTTTGAAACTCTTTTAAAAATTGCAGAACAACCTTGCGATCAGAACGTAAAAATTGAACAAACTTAAGTAGAGCTTCGCCGGTATCATCCGATAGTAAATGTTCTATTTTACAGCTATCCGTAGCAGCAGTCTGTTGAGACAGACCCAAAACTTCAGTCAGCAGAACAATCATTGTTTGCCTCTTGTTGGCAATCTTTTCGACTAACGCAATAGAATGCTTTGGAAGCGAAATAAAATTTTCTTTTACTTTAACAAGATTTTTTTCTGACAGCTTTTTGAGCTGTAAGTGGACAGCATTTCTGCTAACGCCAAGTTCTTTAGCAATTGTTGAAGCCCTAAGTCGGTCGTCTTTTTTTAAAAATGAATAAATGGCCAAGAGATAATGGGTTTCAGAATGTGATAATTCATTTTCTCCATATTCTTTCCAATACTGTTCAAATTGAAATTCCAAGGTATCCTCTTTTGTGTTAGGCTAGCCTAACATATTCTTTCCCCAGTGGCTTGTCAAGTTCACCTAACACATGAGGTGTACAACACCGTTTTCAAGCACAGAAGATGACCTGCTTAAAATACAGTCCTTTTGTCCTAAGAATGAGTGTGAAAGGAAGAATTTTTACAGAAAAAAAATTAAGAAATGTCACAAAATAGGCGCAGCTAACGTAATAGAGTGTGATGAATGAGAAAAAAATTGCAAGAAAACTCGTCAGTCATAGACTAAAACAACTTAGAGAAATCTTCACTTCACAAGGTGTCGGCGATAAAACAAAATGAACGTCAATGGCTAAAGAACTACCATGATTTTTTAAATACCGAAGATATTACTGTACCGCCTGAATTATCTCATCGAGTGTTAAAACTCATAAAAAAGCGCATGCAGCCATCGGTCACACAAATATTTGTTAAATTACTAATCCTTCATGTACCTATTGGC
>JAKLJM010000159.1 GCA_023151145.1 Bacteriovoracaceae bacterium
GGTGTTTTCAGGTACAAAGCCAGAATTTCCTTCTATGTCACAAGCATAGACATGCGAAGTTAATATGAGCGAAGACGTAAGGGATGCGAGCATCACAGATTTTAGAGCGCGAGAAAATATGTTCTTACTTGAACACATCAATAGATTAGACCAATTCATTTACCCCTCCTTGAAAAAGTTCCCACTCTAAAATTTTGAGTGAAAGTCAAAATATCTGTCTGTAAAAAAAGATTGGCGGTAAAAAGATGTTGGAATCTTGATGGAAGCGAGGGGGTAATTGGTGTCTTTTTGGATAATGATGAATAAAGAGGAAATGAAAGGGGGCCTAATTGGCCCCAAATATTTAAGGGAAGTATGTTTTAAGGAATTTTTTTAATGCTTTTATTTCTTTTTTTGCTTTCTTATCATTTTTTAAGAATAGTTCTTTTGCCCCATCTTCGCGAGAGTAGCGAATAGTGATGATATTGACCTTGTCTTTTAGATCACTATGAGTTGAGAAGTGTTCGAAGACATTCTTAGTGTGTTTTTCCATATCATCGATAAAAATAATATGCTTATAAGTCTTTTGAGATTTTTGTAAAAAATGATGAAGAGCCTCTCCTTTATGCAGACCAGATGTAAAAAAGAGTCCATTCATAAAATGAGCATCGCGCTCTTGAATTTTCGTCACTTCGATTAAATCTTTTGCTGGACTGAGATCTTGAATATTTAATCCTTGAAGGCGCAAGTCTCTTTCTGTAATTGATCTAAAAAAAGGCCCACGTGAAGTGAGTACAATCATATGAATATTATTGTCCTTCCAAGCATTAATTAAGGCCGGAATTTCAGGATCAGTAAGAGTCATTTTTGTTAATTGCATGGCCTTGGCGTGAAATTCCATAAACTCTTCAAAATTTTCAAAATCTTTTAGTTTATCATTGGTCTTCATCAAGTGAGCCTGCCACTCATAAAATTGATCAGAGCCTAAAAGATGCATCGGTTTCATTAGAGTATTATCAAAATCAGAAACAATAAGAATTTCTTCTTGAGGGTGAGTGGAGCGAATCTGATTAATTTTTTCTTGGACGATACTGTAGTTCGCAGCACTTATACTTTCACTGGCATAGGTTATGCGGGTGAATATTAGGAAACTCATTAAGAATATTTTCATGGTAATTCCAAGGTTGAAGTTTTTTTATCGAGAATACCATATCTCTTATGCTTTTTATCCATATTTTTAGTGCCTTGTACGACTAAAGCTTCTTTGATCATCTCCGATAAGTTCGTATGATAAGTTTCTTGAAAAACATTTTGGTCGGATATTCTCTCAAGCATAAGTTTTTAGTATGCTCTGTAAGTGCAATTGTGCTTTTGAGTCTTCATAAGCCTACATTTGCTTATGAGCGAGCTAAGGTGATCGATTTAGATACTGAGTTTCAATACAATAAATCGTGGTTCAAAGCTTCAAAATCTGATGAAGAAAATTTAAAACTTTTAGTTGGCGTAATTGAACAATCTACAACGGGAAAAAAAATTCTCGCCAAAGCTAAACAAAAAGCAGCAGAAAAGGGTGAAACCTTATACGACATTTTAAAGATTGGTGAAGGCTCATTAACTGATACAACACTCATTCGTCGTTTTCAGGCCAGTGATCCCACTAAAGTTATGTATGAAACGAAGTCGCGAGTCTATGTTAATAAATATCTTAATCTCCTAGATGCAAGTTTAGATCTTGCACATGAACTCACCCATTATACTTTTCGCGAAGCTTTTAATCCTTATGTACCGCAATTTTCAATGCGCGAGTTTATCGCCGGCACTGTTGAAGGAAAGGGCGGGGAAGTGGATGCTTTTTTAATCGAATGCAAAGTCTATTTAGAAATTTTTCCCAATAAAAATGATAGCCGTTCGAGTTGTCTAAAAATCAAAGATCCAGTGACGGGACTTTTGAGTCGAGAGCGTGGTATTGAAGAATTTTATCGAGTAGGAAAACATTTTGATGAATTTCAAAAAAATATTGAAAAATACAAAATGCAAAAATCGGATTTTCCAAAAATCTCAAACGTGGAAGCACAGTTTATCTCTTCGGCCTGGGGAGTTCCATATCCACTTGCAGCATACCGCGAATATGTAAATATAATGGATCGAGTTTGTAAGAACGACTCAAATCGCCTTGCGTTGTTACAGCAAAAGCTCAATCGTGCTCCGGCCAGCGCTGACTCTGACTCAAAGCTCCAAGTTCCTGATGAAGTTAAGACCATTTCCTCAATGTATCAAAGCATGAACGAGGACTATAAAGGTCGTTGTCAAAACTTTTTTCCCTAATCAACTTCTCGAAAAAACCACCGCAGATTCCTGTTCAATGATAAAACCCTAGTTAAACTGGCAATTTTTCTTCGAGTTTCATTGACGGAAAATGGTCCTACCGATAAAATTGTTGAAAATACATTCATAACTTTTTGACCTAAGGCAGGTATAGTCATGCAAGATAGCGTCGTTTTGATGAAAGTTGACGACTTTTTTAACTGGGGGAGAAAGAATTCTCTCTGGCCGATGACATTCGGTTTGGCTTGTTGTGCGATTGAAATGATGGCAACTGGTGCTTCTAAGTATGACTTAGAAAGATTTGGTTGTGGAGCATTCATGGCCACTCCTCGTCGCGCTGACCTCATGATTGTTGCAGGTACTGTAACACTTAAAATGGCGACTAGAATTCAAACATTATTCGAACAAATGCCAGAGCCTCGTTATGTTATTTCGATGGGCTCTTGTGCAAATAAAGGTGGACCTTACTGGCAACACGGTTATCACGTTTTAAAAGGCGTAGATGAAATCGTTCCAGTAGATGTTTATGTTCCAGGTTGTCCTCCACGTCCGGAAGCTTTAATTGAAGGTCTAATGACTCTTCAAAAAAAGATCGCAAGTGAAAGACTTCTTAGAGATAAGTGGGTGAAAAATGCTTAATCAAATCACAGACTACATTAATTCAAAAGTTCCATCAGCAAATGCAGTGGCAACTACTCCTGAAAAAGGTGATGGTTTCGTTACTGTAAAAGCAGAATCAATTTTAGAAGTGGCCAATGCTCTTAAAAATTCATCTGAATTTGAAATGAATGTATTGCAAGTCATTACAGGAACAGATTACCCTGCGGCTTCTGAGATCGAATTAACTTATGTTTTAGCAAGCTTTACTAAAAACTTAGAATTACTTCTTAAAGTTCGTCTTCCTCGTGGAGATAAAAATAATCTTCCAAAAATCAATTCGGTTGTCTCTGTTTGGAGAGCGGCGAATTATCAAGAGCGCGAAGCATTCGATATGATCGGTGTTACTTTTGTTGGTCACCCTGACCACAGAAGAATTTTGACTCCTGATGATTGGGATGGACATCCATTAAGAAAAGATTATGTCGTTCAAGAAGTTTACCGCGGAATGGTGGTAAACCCAGCACATAAAGTGAATACAGAAGATCATTTCTTTGGAAAAAAATTAAAAGAAACAATGGATCCAAAGAAAGTTGTGAATTCATGGAAGTCTGATGACGATGCATCAGTGGAAGCTTAATTAATTAATTTTTTTGAGAGATAACAATGGCAAATCAGCACGACAATCACGAAACAAATGAAGATGTCATCATCTTAGGTGATCAAGAAGTTTTAAAGTCAGATCTTCTGACATTAAACATGGGTCCTCAGCACCCTGCTACTCACGGGGTATTAAGAGTTGAAATTAAAACTGACTCTGAAATTGTAGCTGAAGCAATTCCACATTTAGGTTATTTACACCGTTGTATGGAAAAGCACTGCGAGCACTTAGACTACCGTGGAGTTATTCCTTTTGTTGATCGTATGGACTACTTAGCATCAATGAGCATGGAGTGGGGATACGCTTTAACGATTGAGAAAATGCTTGGCACTGAAGTTCCAAGACGTGCTCAATATATTAGAACAATGATCGCTGAGCTTCAGCGTATTGCTTCACACTTAATGTTTTACGGAACATACGCCATCGACTTAGGAGCATTCTCGCCATTTTTATATGCTTTCCAAGATCGTGAAGAAATCCTTCGTTTATTTGAAGAACTTTCTGGTGCTCGCCTTCTTTATAACTATGTTTGGATTGGTGGTGTTTGGAATGATATTTCAGATGAGCAATTAAAAAGAGTAGAAAACTTCTGTTATAAAATGGAAGAGAACATGAAAAAGTATGACGATCTTGTGGGACAAAACCACATTTTCGTTGGAAGAACGGCCAATGTTGGTGTGATCTCTAAAGATTTAGCTTACGACTTTGGATTAACAGGCCCAGTTCTTCGTGGTTCTGGAATTAAGTGGGATCTAAGAAAAGATCGTCCATATGGAATCTATAATGAATTTGATTTCGACGTTCCAGTCGGCCAGGGCCTAAAAGGTCAGTTGGGTGATTGTTGGGATCGTTATTATGTTCGTGTTCAAGAGATTTTTGAATCAATCAAAATTATTCGTCAGTGTCTTGATGGAATTGAAGCAGGCCCTGTTATGGGGAAAGTTTCAAAAATCATTAAAGTTCCAGCGGGTGAAATTTATATGAGAACTGAATGTCCAAGAGGAGAACTTGGTTACCATCTTATTTCTGATGGTGGAAAAACTCCTTACAGATTGAAAGTGAAGTCTCCTTGTTTTACGAACGTTTCCATTCTCCCAGAGCTTGCTCCAGGGCAGATGGTGGCAGATTTAGTTGCTACCATTGGATCAATCGATATCGTTCTTGGAGAAGTTGACCGTTAGGTCGCAGAAGATTTTAGGTAGATAAATTTTTAAGGAAGATAAAAATATGAGTCAAACTCTAGAATTAAAAAAAGTAGAAGAGCCTGAGTTAACATTTACTCAATGGTGGAAAAATGTTTATTTAGGAATTAAGACAACTTTCATCGGTTTAAAAATTACCATGAAGTATGTTTGGGCAGTTAAGCCAGTAACGATTGAATACCCAGAAGTAAGAGAAGAATTACCGGCGAATTCTCGTTCACGTCTTTTTAATGACGCTGAAAACTGTATTTCATGTCTTCAGTGTTCGGTAGCTTGTCCAGTGGATTGTATCTATATTACTGCAGTAAAAAGAGATGCAGATGCTCCAAAAATTAAAACTAAAGATGGAACGGCCATTAAGCTTGATCTAAAACAATATACGATCGATACAGCGCTATGTTGTTATTGTGGACTTTGCACAACTGTTTGCCCAACAGAATGCTTAACTCACACGACCGATTATGAATATGCACAATACACTTTAGCAGCGATGAAATATGATTACCTAGCACCAGATATTCGTGCTTGGAGACATAGAATTGTAAAAGACTAATGAAATAAAAAATCTCAAAGAGCCCCGATTTTATCGGGGCTTTTTTTTCGCCATTTTTGTCATAAGCACTCTAGGAAAACTATTGAAACACAACAGAAATTGGCACACTGACAGCACTGCTTTTGAATTTCAAGTCACTATAGCTAAATAAATCAACCACTTAAGAAGTACACTTTTAAAGTTCCATTAAGATTAGGGAGGTGTTACATATAAAGGGCATCCTCTCTTTTGTTAAGGAAGTTCAGTATGAATGATTTAAGTAAAGGATACGTATTAATTGTAGAGAGCAATGAATCTTTGGCCGTGGCCATGCGAGCAGACTGTGAGGCAAAAGGATTTAAATCTCTGCAGGCAAAACGTTTAAGAGATGCAACTGTGATGATGCAAAGGCAGCGATTCTCTTGTGTGGTATTTAATTTGAATATAGATGGAGAGTTGGTGCACGATTATATTTTGCGCATGAGAAAATCGTTACAATCCCTTAAT
>JAKLJM010000160.1 GCA_023151145.1 Bacteriovoracaceae bacterium
CCAACAAACTCTGGTAAAACATACCATGCGATCGAAGCCTTAGCTAAAGCTCGTAAGGGATGTTATCTTGCTCCTCTTCGTCTTTTGGCGGCAGAATTATACGATACTTTGAATTCTAAGAATGTAAAAACCACCCTTCTAACAGGTGAAGAAGTTATCGAAATTGATGGAGCTACTCATTACTCTTCAACTATTGAGATGGCCAAACTTCACGAAAACTTTGAGTGTGCAGTTATCGATGAAATTCAAATGATCACCGATAAACAAAGAGGCTGGGCGTGGACTAGAGCTTTAGTCAATCTACAAGCTTTTGAAGTTCATATTTGTGGTGATGGTTCGGTTTTAGAATTAGTTAAACAAATTGTTGAGTTGTGTGGAGATGTTCTTGAAGTAAAAGAATATAACCGAATGACCAGTCTTTCAGTTGAAGAAAGACCAATGACATTGGCACAATTAGAAAAACATGATGCGCTGATTGTTTTTTCAAGAAGAAATGCTCTTAAGTACAAGTATGATTTAGAACAACTTGGTTTTAAAGTATCGATTATCTATGGAATGCTTTCTCCAGAAGTGAGACGTGAACAAGCCAGAAAATTTGATAAAGGTTTAACCGATGTCATCGTTTCTACTGACGCTATTTCAATGGGGATGAATTTACCAATTCAAAGAATTGTTTTTTCAACTCTAACAAAACATATTAATGGTCAAGAATATCCAATTACTCCATCCGAAATTAAACAGATTGCCGGTCGAGCTGGGAGATTTCAGCGTTTTCCGCATGGAAAAGTATCATGTCTAACTAAGTGTGAAGATGGTATTGGCGAGATTCAAAATGCTCTTGAAATGGTTTTGGATCAACAAACTCAGAGTATGGTTGGACCGGATTTAGATATCTATACGAAGGTCAACAGTGCCCTAGAATCAAATAATCTTCCTCGCTTAAAATTATCTGAATTTTTAAGACTTTTTAACACCATGAATTTCACCAAGCCATTTTATTGTGTTGATTTGCGCGAGATGATTGAATTGGCCGAAACAGTTGAAGACATCGACTTTGAGGGGAAACTTTCAATTTCTGAAATATTTGGATTTTCATGTGCTCCAGTAAATTTAGGATTAATGGAACATGTGCAGTATTTCGTTTGGATTCTTAAGAAGTTTGTCGTGGCAGAATCTATTACCAATGAACCAATTAACTTCAATTCAAATGAAATAGATTATCTAGAAACCTCGATTAAATGTGTGGAGCTTTTCCAATGGTTAGCTCGTCACTTTAGTAATAAAAACTTTAGTTTTAGTGAGGCTGAATTATTAGACAATAAACTTAAGGCCATTGATAAATTAAATACTCTTCTTTCTGATAAAATTACGCCCACTTGTTCTAGTTGTGGATGTAAATTACCAGATAAGTCTAAGTTTCCAATTTGTGATGAATGTTTTAAACAAAGACGCTTTGGAAGACGCAATGTTTATGGTAGAGACAATGCCAATAAAGAGAGCTCGGCAAATGGTGATATCTATCCAGTAGGTCAGGGAGGCGGCGATCGATTTAAGCCTCGCTCATTTCGAGATGGATCATCATCGTCTAGTTCTGGTGGACAAAGCCGCGATGGAGGCGGAGGCGATAGAAGATTTTCTAAGAAAAGAAAATTTCAAGGTAAGCCTAAAAAATAAAATGTACTTATGAATGTATATGACTTTGCAGAACAAATTTTATTTGGAAAATCATTAGAAGATAAATTGATTCATCATAGACTACAAGATTTTGACTATGATGAATCTAATCATTCGAAAAAAATATTTCTTCCTAAATTACCAGAGCGCGATCAACAAATAAAAATTTCTGAAGTTCAAGCTAAGTTCCCTAAAAAATCTACTTTTCATTTAGATGATAAAAAAGCAATGGCGCTACATTTTTTTGCCAATCATGAGTTATTGGCCATTGAAATGATGGCTGCTGCGATTCTTACTTATGATTTTGAAAATGCCGATGAGAAAAAACAATTTCATAAAGGCCTAGTGAAAACTATTATAGACGAACAAAAACACTTAAAACTTTATACTCATCGTATGAAAGAGTGGAAAATGAATTTAGGGGATTTGCCACTAAATGATTTTTTTTGGAACTATATGCCAGATCTTAAAACACCTTCAATGTTTTATGCAGCGATGGCCTTAACTTTCGAATCGGCCAATTTAGATTTTGCCAATTATTACTCTCTTTGTTTCAAAGAAGTAGGAGATGATAAGACTTCAGAAATTATGCGAATAGTTTATGAAGATGAAATCTCTCATGTGGCCTTAGGGGCGAAATGGTTAAACCATTGGCGAAACGATAAGGATCTTTGGACTTATTATCAAGAAAATTTACCTGCACTCTTAACACCCAATCGTGCTAAGGGAATTCACTATCGAGAAGAATATCGTAAAGAAGCTGGTTTGGATGAGAATTTCTGTCAAAAATTAACAGCTTTTGAAGATGGTTTTCGAGTCACCAAACGCAAAACTTGGGGACAAGATTTACCAGATAATCATGAAGGTTAATTTTGTATACTTTAGTTAATTTAGACTACGAAGCCTATCTTTTTGATTCTCATTATCATGAAAATGCAGATCAATTCGTGAGAGCCATCAAAGAATTTGAGCATGTCTTTTTCTTATTTTCTAAAAAGACAGATACCTTGATTACTTTTAATGATTATTCGGAAGAAGATTTACAGCATTATAAAACGTTAGGTTTCGAACTCCCAAATCTAGTGGCCAAACATCGACTTAATAAAAGTTTGCCGATTGAATATTGGTGGGGAAAAAAGCATGAAGTTGAATTAGAGAAATTTCTCAACAGTAAATTGACTTCTATTATGATTGCCAAAAAATTACATCTTGGTTTTTATCAAGGCGCAGTTGTAAATAGTTACCAAGAGTTTTTAACTCATTTAAAAAATCATCAAGATATTACGGAATGGGTTTTGAAAAATCCTTTTGGCATGAGTGGACGTGGACATTATTTATTTTCTAGTGATAAAGCGATTCCTGAACACATAGTTACTTCTCGTACTATCTTAGAACCACTTTATAAAAGAGTATTAGATTTAGGCACAACATTTGTCATAAAAGACGGAAAAATAGTTAATCAATTTATGGTCATTAATTTTAACGATCATATTGGTCAGTTCAAAGGTGCGGGAACTACACTTAATCAAAAAGCTTTAGCAGATTTTTTAGAACTGACTTTTGGAATTCCGTTTGCTGAAATTCAACATCAACTACAATTAATTGCTGATGAGTATTTACAGCATAAACCACAAAACAATATTCAAATTGATTCATTTTTTTATTTAGATAAGTTAGGACAATTTCAGTTTTACCCCTTAGTAGAAGTGAATTGTCGAAAAACTATGGGGCTAGTGGTTTATCAATTGGCCAATAGGCATCCGGATGCTTGGTGTGAATGGCGTTTTGATGAAAATGAAAAAGATGATGAGGATGTTATTGAACAATTTCGATTGAGTCCTAAAAATGTTAAGACTCAATCAAGAGTGATATATTTTAAAGATGTGCTTCGTTATTTAGGTCCTGATAAACGGGCCGAACTTTTTTTTCGACGTAATTAAAATAAAGATCGAGAATTAAATCTCCAGCAGCTTCAGTCGTCTCAGCATAAGCGATCACACCATCTTCGTGACCTCGCATACAAATCACGCCATTGTTTTGACCAGCAATTAAATCTTTTACAGCATTCGCCATTTCAAGTGTGCCGTAAGGAATGTCTTCATGAGTTGATGGAGATAAGTCATTTTTCATTCCATCCCAAATAGGTTTTGAATGAATGTGAAAGATAGCTTTGATGTTTGGATTGGCTTCATAAATTGCAGCATGAGTAAGTGCTTCACTAGATGCTTCCAAGGGGCCAAGAACATTTATTTTTTGAAGGGCAATATCGTAACCTAAAACGCGAGTATAGTGTTCGCCATTGAGTTTTGGATGTTTTCCAGTTTGAGTTCCCGTGATGACAAATTGAGTGCCATGGAAAGGTGAATATTCTTCGTAATTTTGTGCTTTAGACATATTGCCAAAGCCTACTTGTTCTACTGGGTATTCACCGATTAAATTAAGTCGGTATAGAAGTGTTCTCCAAGTTTCAAGTTCAGCATATTCAGAATAGTTGAGTGCTTCACACTGGGTAAAATTTGTCCTGTCGTACTTGATGACTCCGTCATCTATGCCATTTTTCATAAAACCTCTATAATAGGATTATGATTAGACCACAGGCTCATGGGCTAGAAAAGTGTTTTTGTTGCAAAAGGAAAAGCATAAATGCTTGATAAATTAATAAATGATTTGAAAAGTAAGTTTAACGCTAAGAAAAAAGGCAATGAAACTGAGGACTCAGAAGATGAGTCAGAAGAATCTCATGACGAACTTCATGCAGACCATGAGGAGGATCAGGATTCGGAGTCAGATTCACTAGAGGCTAAGCCCAAGACTGAGAAGAAAAAAAATTCCATGGTGATTAAAGTAGTCATTGTTTTGGCCATTGGATATTTGGCCTATGACTATTTAATGCCAAAAGAAGATGAAGTTAGCATCGATCAAATGGTTCAAAATGCAGCTAAACCAAAAAGAAAAAAACCAAAACGCGAAGAAGCCGCAACTGTGGCCAATACAGAGAATACCGCAACCGAATCTGTGCCAAATGAAACTGCAAATCCTAATGCTAATCCTGAAGAAGCGACTCAATCAGCGCCAAGTGAAAATCCACCAGTTGAGCAAGATTTAAGTAGTGCTCCCATTGAAAATATAAATGTGAGTTCTGCAGTGAATTCAGATTCAAGTTCAGCCCCCCCAGCTACTGATCCTATGGAATCCAATGTCCCAACAAGTCCACCAGAACAAACTTCGCCTTCGGCTCCAAGTGTTGGTGAAGCTGCTATCGAAGATGTAAAAGTTTCAGAACTTCCCATGAGCGGAATGGGAGAGGGGACATCTGCAGCGAATTCTAATCGTGATAATGTAGATCCTATTGAATCAGCTCCGAAGGAAACATCTCTTAGTAGTAAAGTAGAAACTGTTTCGGAATATGTCCCGCCTCCAAAATATGAAATTTTAGGTCGAGGATTGATTTATAACTGCAAAGGCAAACATTGGGCTTGTGTGGATAAAGAAAATTATCAAGTGTGCTTTAAAAATATGAAATGGAATACAGACAATGGTAAGGCATCAGAGTGTGTTACTCAAAATGTATATGCCAATGAAGATGATTGTGGGAAAGTACAGCGCTATAATGTTTCAACTAATGTAGAAACTAGTTTTTGCAAAAATTAAGCAGCATCTTTTTTGAATTCACCATCGATAATTTTCAACCGAAATGTATGTTCACTTTTGTTCTGCTCTTTTTGAAGGGCAGAAATAAAATGTTTTACTAAATCAGGATCAAATTGCGAGCCACTAAATTCAGTTAATTCTTGAAAGGCTACATCATAAGGTAAACCTTTACGATAGGGCCTGGTCGAAGTCATGGCATCAAACGTATCTGCAATGAGAATGATGCGTGAAAAAAGTGGTATATCGTCACTTTTTAAGCCTTCGGGATATCCACGGCCATCATAACGTTCATGATGATGTTTAGCATTTTTAGCAATGGCTTTAAACAGCGGTAAATCTTCTAAGATCTGAGCTGACTTGGTTGGATGCAATTTCATTTCCTGAAACTCTTCTTCCGTTAATCTACTCGGTTTTAATAAAACCGCATCAGGAACACCGATTTTACCAATATCATGAAAGAGCGCTGAAACTTCTA
>JAKLJM010000161.1 GCA_023151145.1 Bacteriovoracaceae bacterium
CGATCCAAATAAACTAAGTCCATTGACTTATGCTAGACCATCTACCCAGGCCTTAATGAATAGGTTGATAGTTCTTAACTTGGGAAGAGTCTTTTCTGTCAGAGGCGATGAAAATCAGGTTGATTTATTAAATAAAATAGAAGACCTAAGGCCATTCATAGAAGACTTTTTAAAATCTTGGCACAAAATGTCTCTGGAACAAAGAAAATCAGAGTTAGAGTTAATTTTACAGTCTATAAAAGTTTATAGAGAATTAGATCAATTTTTTAACATGCAGTTATACTTGGGGCAAAAAGCTTATAGCCCCATTGAGGCGTATGTTGAACGTGAAATTTTTAATCGCCTAGTAACATATATGCGTTTACTACCTAATGAGCTAAGATTCAAAATATTTAGACCTACTTATGATTTGACTCTGAAAAATAATACGAAAATGGGTGCCTTGTTAGTTGATAATCTTGAGCAAAGAATAGAACAAGAATTTTATCAAACTGAGGGTATACCTTATAAAGAATTTGTTAGGCGTATGAAAGGATCTCTAGACGTCAGAATCAAACAGGCCATTTCAATAATAGATAGTAACCAAATTAATTTCGTAATGTATAGGACCGAAGGGAGACGTAATGATATCAGCGTTTCAGGATTTATAAATCAATTTATAACTAAGACTTCAGGAGGTTCATTACTTCCTGATATGAGAAACTCGACAGAAGCTTCAATGCTAAATGTCCCATTAAAAGATTATGAAACCTACAGCGCTCATCTGAAACCTAAATATGGCACCTTTAGAGTTTCCGAAGTTTCGGGTCTATCAAATAATACAACTGGAGCATCTAGGTATGGGGCCGATATTTTTGTTTTTAAAACGGAAGAGATAAAAGATCGGTTGACCTTTTATATTGATGATAGTTTAGGACGACAAACTGGAATAGGAAATTTGAATGGTCAACCTGATTGGACAAAATTCATGATTCCTTGGCGATTTCGTTATTTGATGATTCCTTTTATGTTAGATGGACTGAGTAAAAGTAAATTTGATATACCTACGATAAAATTGTCTGACTTACCCGCAGAAATAAATTTAAATTTGTTACGAGGGTTAGAAAAAGAAAAATCTCTAATTAATTTAGTAGGTGATCAGGTAAATACCTTTCAAGGAGCCTATTGGGAAACTCAGTATTTTGGGATTTTAACTTTAAAGCATGTGAAAGAGTTTATTTTTACAGACAATCCACCAAGTGGGAAGTTTTTGATTGAGCTTCGACGTCATGGAGTTATAATTACAGACGGGCGTGGCCAATTACCCAAACCTTGGGATGAGTTTGACACGACAAAACCTCCAAAGAAGGAAAATGAATTTAATTTTTTCGGATCGGTAGGTTTACCTGTATTATCGACCAGCCCATTTGGAGGGACATCAGGAATTTTTCCAATATCACCGATACCTCCTGAAATAACTAAATAATACTTAGCTATAAAATTTTTGTGAAAACTAGATTTTGTGGAGAAGTTTAAAATCTGGATATTTATCAACTTGTCGAATGATGTCATATAATTGTATTTAGCCAATGAATGATATTAAGTGGTTCACGAAAGTACAATTCTGCGCCTGCAGAAACAAGGTTTTTTTCAACAGCATTAGAGTCCCACAAGGCAGCAGCTGCTATAGCACCTATGTTTTTTGCTCCATGAATGTCGGATGGGAAGTTATATTTGACCTAAAATTGTAAGAAAATAAAGTGACTAATAATCAAGTTATAAGTAACTATAATTTTATTAAAATTTAATTAAAATCGAAGTGGTGAAACTGTTTGGTAACAAAAACTCACAAGTTTAAAGTAGCAAGCTATGGATCATTGTCTTGTAGGCTTCCTGCTTTTGGTGTTCTAGTTTCCTCTTTATTGGTAGCAAGGAATTTAAACTCTGAATCAAGTGTATGTGTGTTTGATTCAGAGATTTATTTTAAGCTCTGACATAAATCTCGATTAAATTTCAATTTTTTTGCTATGGGTGCAAGGGTTTCAGCCTCTGCAGGGAAATAGTTCTCTTTTATTTGAGTTTCACTCATATCAGCCTGTTCGTCGAATGGTTTGATAATATTTAAGCACTCATCTTTTTTATTCAAATTTTTGTAGGTAACAGCTAAGTCGTTTATTATTTCCATTTCCTCAAAGATAGACATGTAACTCCTGCAAGAGTCATAAACTGTACGAAGGGTTTTTTCTGCCAAAGCAAAAGTCTTTTTTGAATAGTATTTTTTAAATAATTTTAATTTTTTAGTTTTATTTTTGCTAGTACATATATCATCAACCTTGAAAAAATCATGGTTGATGGAAGCGCGGGCTCCACAATTTCCTTGGCAGGAATCTTCAGGGGTACTAACTTGTATAAGATCATCTTTTTCTATGAAGGTGATAGTACATGTTTTGTCTAAATCATCTTTTTCAATATTTACATTGTTTTCTGCGATTCCCTCAGAAAAACAAGAGTGTCCGTTGGCTCCGTAGGTATTGATTTTAAAATATTGCCCCTTCTTGCGGGCGGTAACTAATAAGGTACCTCGCCCATTTTTAGCTAAGTATTCTCCTGGGGGAATGCTATAGACGGCATTTGAAAATAGTGTAAACAACAAAGTGATAGGTGGAATGATTAGTAATTTTGAATTCACAAAGGCTCCAGGCTGCGGGTATTTCTATTGAAACACTATAACTTGGAAGAGGTCACTAAAATCTTTTTACTGTTGAAACTGCTTGTAAGAACAGATGCTGTTTTAGAGTGTTCGTATTTTAAGTCAAACTACGAGCGGTTACTTGATTAAAAAAGATGTCTTATTTTAAAGCAAGTTAAAGGTTGGGAGAGGTCTTGTGACATAATAATTCAGTGGTTAGTCTATATTTTCATTTAGATCTCAAGAACATTGCATAAAGTCTTTATATTCTAAGAAAGAGCTGATGTAATGGGTTCGATAAATGGTTGAAATTACGATTGTAGTTATATGTCTATTTTTTAATGCCCTTCTTGCTTTGGTTGAAATGGCTTTTGTCAGCGTTTCGAAGTCTGAAATCAAAAGTCTTTCTAAGAACAATAGCCTAGCTCTGAAGTTACTTCGATTAAGGGAGCGTCCAGAGAGAACACTGTCGGTTTTACAAATTGGTATTACCGTTGTTGGTTCTATTTCTGCTGCTGTTGGAGGGATTGGAGCTGAAGATAAGATTTCTCCTTATTTTAGTGAGTACGGATTTTCTGAAACGATTTCTAAAACAATCGCGGTAATTTTAGTCGTCGTCCCGTTGACATACTTCAATACCGTGATTGGGGAGCTTGTTCCAAAAACATTAGCCCTACGTTTTCCTATGAAAATTGCTTTGAGATCAGTTCTTGGTTTGGCAATGGCAGAGAAAGTTCTTTCCCCTTTTGTAGAGATTTTAGAAAAATCAACACAGGTTTGTTTAAAGTTATTTGCTCCTATTGGGAAAAATCAAAGTCAAAGTTCTGAGACTTCGGAGTCGTTAAACATCTCTAATCTTTCTAATGCCCACCAACAATATGTGATTAATTTAGTCCATATAGAAACCAAACGAATTAAAGATATTATGCTTCCATGGGATAAGGTCAATTATATTTCCTCTCAGTTTAATCTTAATGAAGTCCTTTCGATGGTGATCAAAAGTGGTCATACTCGCTTACCAGTGATCAGTGAAGATGAAGTGGTGGGTATTTTACATTCCAAAGAATTCATTACCTTTATTTCCTCAGGAGATGAAAATTGGAAAAACATCATAAGACCAGTACTTAAAATTGGACCTAATGAAGGTATTCTAAGGACATTGAGATTGATGCAGGAAAAAAAGAGTCATATGGCTTTAGTTTTGATGGGGGATGAGAGAATAGGAATTGTCACCCTAGAGGATATATTCGAAGAAATTATAGGTGATATTTATGATGAAGACGATGATGGTATGCTAAGGAAAGTACTAAGTCAGAGAATGCTTAAAATAAAACAATGATTCTTTTCAACGTGAACCTTTAATTTCAAGAATTCGTCTAGCCATATCTTTTCCATAAACATCATCGATTCCTTTAAATCCAGGACTTACATTAACTTCTAAAAACAAAGGGCCATGATCAGTTCTTAGGAAGTCAATACCTGCATATTTTAAACCAGTAAGCTTGAATAACTTTATACAAAGCTCAAGCTCTTTGGGGTTAAGGCTGGTTGCAATGGCTTTTCCTCCTTGATTCAAGTTACTGCGGAAGTCTGTTGCATTTTGGCGTTCAATAGAAAGCAATTCATTTTCTGTGATGAAGACTCGAACGTCTTTTCCTGCTGATTTTACAATGAACTCCTGAAGAAGAACTTGGTGTGTTTGCATATGTGTTTCTAAGAAATATTTTAGTTCTTCATTGTTGGAAACTAAAAAAACTCCGTTGCCTTTGCTGGATTCACTTAATTTTCCAACCATGGGGAATGGCAGTGCCTTTTGAATCTCTGTTAAAACTTTGGAGTTATTTTCTGAAACCAGTAAGGTGCTAGGGGTAGGAAAATGGTGTTTCCAAAAAAATTGAAAAGTTAAGGCTTTACTGCGGAATATAACAAATTGATTTAATGGGTTTATATAAGTGATGGGAAATTTTTTTAAGTGTGAAATGACTTCTTTGTATCGATAGTCACCGATTCTAATAAAGTATTTAGAGTCAGGATAGCTATCAATAAATTTTTGATTCAACTCAAAAGGATTTATAAAAATAATTTCATTTTTAAATTCTGCAGAGGCTAATTTGAATTTTTGGTTACTTTCAAGATGTGGTAGAAAAGTAATGATAATGAATGGATTCATACTACGTAAGATCTCCCTAGCTAAAAGGCTAGAAGTTTTTGTTTGGAGCTTGGTTGAATGTGGGTAAGACTCACATCGTAACTAATACGCCCTAAGTAGGGAATTATACAAAAATTATTTCTAAAAGTAAATCCTATGATATTCTTAGTGGCCAGATCCTTATAGATCAAATAAACCAAGATAGCGAGAACATGATGGAAAGTTTAGTGATTAATTATCCCGGAAAAGAGTTTGTTGAAATTCAAAGGGACGCAGAAAATAAACCAAAAAAGATTTTGTTTCGTGGTTGTTTTGAATTCACACAGCTTATGAATCAGTTCAAAATTAAATTTGGGCCTGACATTTCTGGATGGCCTTTGCCTCAAGGTTCTTCTCACTCAGAGATGATTATTCGTGAGTTTTTATTGAAGTTAAAAGGAGATTGGATTTATCCCGATCTGCAAGAAGAAATATGTCATTGTCGACATGTGAGTGTAAGTGCTATCGATGAAGCTATTTTTAACGGAGCTCATGCTGCTGATCTTATTTCCCAATGGACAGGCGCTTCAACAGCTTGTGGGACTTGTAGGCCTGAGGTTGAAAAGCTACTTGCAAAAAGATTAGGAGCTAACACTGCTGCAGACTGAATTTTAACAGCTGGTGTTCCTAAATAATCCTTGTTGTTTCTACATCAGCAATATTATCAAATTTAGGGTGTAGAAAATCTGGAGTTGATTCATTTGCAAGAACAGGACAGTAAAGTCCATAAGATTGTTCTGCAGAAATCCAACCTCTGGGTGCTTTTAAGTGAATATTTATTTTGTCTCTAAAGTAAAGTAAAAATTCATTATCTTTGGACTCATGAAAGCTTGCTGCTAACAAACTTGAAAAAACATCTGGATGATCGACACGAATATAGTTAAGGGTTCTAAAGTTTAAAGAAGATTCAATTTTAATGCGGTGATAGGGCTTGGTCAATTTAC